>JAHZIU010000342.1 GCA_022601315.1 Betaproteobacteria bacterium | reverse complement strand
TTGGTGACTAACTCTCAGCTAAAAATCTAATACGCAATATATAGCTTAAACCCGCCACACTCAACAGGCTAGTCGACCTTAGGTATTAAAGTCAAGTCATTTGTCATAAAATTACCACTATTCTTGTAAGGATTAGGCTTACGTAAGTTAATATATATTTCAGAAACAATAGATTATCAAGATTTATAATTTTTAAAAAACTTTAAAAATTATTTGTTAATTTTTTATATGGCACTAAAATAAACGTAAGTTTTTTGTATCATAATCATTAAATAAATTATCCCTTTTTTTCATAATTTTTCACAGAACTGCGATTCTATATTTATTATTTCTTCATCATTTTTTTAAGATCGGCAAAAGGATTATGCGTTGCTGCCGCTGTGGCAATCTCACTATCATTTCGACCCATTGAATCTTTAATCTTTGAATGCTCATTTTCATGGCAGTAAGTACACAATAATTCCCAATTACTTCCATCAGAAGGATTATCATCATGATTATTATTTTTATGATGCACCTCTAGTAATTGTAAGTTCTTGTGGTCAAAAGTGCGAGCACATCGACCACAAATCCAAGGAAACAGTTTTAATGCCTGTTCTCGATAACCCTTTGCACGCTTTTCTGCTTTTTGACGTGTTTCCAGAATCATCTTATCCAATTTACTGGGCTCTTTAGCCATCCGTGTTTCTCCTGAGAAATGACTCATTATCATTGCAGCCCCAATTAAAATGGTACTGCCATTACTTTCCCAAATCCATTTTTAGTTTAATAAATTATTTACCCAACCCCAAGACTTTAAATCCCTCTACAATTTTTTTTTCTGAAAACCAGCCAACATTCATTTCAAGTGCATACTTAGCCAAACCGACAGACTCATGTGGCGTTAATGTCTCCGGATGCATATCTGCTATATTTAAAATAATTCCATTTTTATCTATAAATGCCACACTCAAAGGGATATATGTATTTTTCATCCACATGCTGTAATAATCGGACCTGGGGAAAACAAACAACATGCCTTTATCTTTTCCTAATGTTTCGCGATACATCAAACCTTGAGCACGCAATGTCCGTGTATCTGCAACTTCTGCTGTTAGTGAATATCCCGATATTTCTAATGTAACCTCGCTAAACGACTGTGAATTTGCATAATCCGAGTGAGTCAATAATAAAAACAAACCTATTGCTAAAAAATACATCAATGCTGTCCTGTGCTGCCAAAACCACCTTCCCCTCGATGACTTTGATTAAAATCATCGACAATATTAAAACCCACTTGCACCACCGGAACCACTACTAGCTGTGCTATACGTTCCATTGGATTCAAATCAAATGGTGTTTGACTACGATTCCAGCAAGAAACAAAAATCTGCCCTTGATAATCTGAGTCAATTAACCCAACAAGATTACCCAATACAATGCCATGTTTATGGCCCAGGCCTGAACGCGGTAATATCATAGCAGCAAGACCTGGATCAGCAATATGCACAGCAATGCCCGCTGGAACAAGGCTGGTTTCACCCGGATTAACTGTCATAGTTTGATCAATACAAGCACGTAAGTCCAATCCTGCAGAACCGAATGTCGCGTAAGCTGGGAGTTGATCTTGCAAACGCGTATCAATTATTTTAATATCAATTGTTGTCATATTTAGTGGTCAATATTTTCTTTGTTTATTTATAAGATTCAGAGATATGTTTGATTAAACGTTGTGCCTGAATAATTTTTGGCGCTTTGAGTAAACGGTGTTTACCTGCATCATCAAACAGAATCAATTCACTTTCATTTAATCCGATTGCTTCATTTGCCAAATTGGCAACCAATAATGGCAATTTCTTCTTTTTTCTCTTTATTTCTGCGTTCTTCTCAAGGTTTTCTGTCTCTGCAGCAAAACCAACACAAAATGGCGGTTTAGGCAAATTCGATACATAGTTTAAAATATCCGGATTTGGTTCAAGGAGCAGTGTGAGCCGCTTATCAGTTTTTTTAATTTTTTGTCGACTGACTTTGGCAGCGCGATAATCTGCGACAGCAGCTACACTAATAAAAATATCTGTTTGAGTTTGTGACATCTCTTTTTTTACTGCATCAAGCATATCATTTGCGCTCATCACATTAACCAATTTAGTTACAGCAGGCACAGTCAAACATGATGGTCCAGAGATAAGCGTAACATTTGCTCCTGCTGCCAGTGCAGCACGAGCAACTGCATAACCCATTTTTCCAGAACTAATATTCGTGATTCCACGCACTGCATCAATAGCTTCGTAAGTTGGGCCTGCAGTAATCAGAACATTCTTATCTTGCAACAATTTAGGCTGCAGCATGGCTTGTATAACTTCTATCAGCTCATTGGGTTCTAACATACGTCCCATACCAACTTCACCGCAAGCTTGTTCACCGTTAGCTGGCCCTAAAATATTTATGTTTTCACCTTGCAATATAGCAAGGTTTCGTTGCGTAGCAGGATTTTCCCACATTTGTCGATTCATCGCAGGCGCAAGCAATAATGGACAGTCACGCGCTAAGCATAGTGTCGCCAGCAAATCATCCGCCATACCATTGGCAACTCTGGCTATAAAATTCGCGCTAGCTGGAGCTACCAAAATAGCATCAACATTTCGGGATAAATCGATATGCGCCATACTACTCGCCGTATTAGTTTCCCAGAAATCTGTATAAACAGGATTACCTGTTAATGATTGAAATGTTATTGGGCCGATAAATCGACAAGCCGAAGCTGTCATCACAGTTTGCACATCTATTCCAACCTGCGTCATAAGCCGTGCCAATTCAACTGCTTTATATGCAGCCACGCCGCCAGTAATACCAAGTAGCAATCGTTTTTTGGTAAGTGAAGCTGTGCCAACTGTTTTTTTCATAATTCTTAAGTGCTCCTGCCATTATTGTATTTCATTATAGAATCAATATAGTCAGAATTATATCGTTTAAATAATACCTTACGAACAACAATATTTCATATGCTGACTCAATTTTCCAAACAAAATGCCGCTTCATTAGGAATGCACAAACATGACGCTTTTAAACGCTACACACATCATGGCAATTCCTGACTGGCCCGAATCAGAACGTCCTCGAGAAAAACTTTTAAAACTAGGTGCTGCAAATCTCTCTGAGACCGAATTACTAGCAATCTTTCTGCGAACAGGTGTTAGCGGTAGAAGCGCTGTCGATCTAGCAAGGGAGCTTATTCAACATTTTGGAAGCTTAACCAGCTTATTTACCGCAAATCAAGAAGCCCTATGTCAATTACCCGGTATAGGAATAGCTAAATACACACAATTACAAGCTGTACTTGAAATGTCACGACGTGCTTTAGGTGAAACATTGAAAAGCGGTAACGTATTAAATTCACCAAAATTGGTACGCGACTTTCTTCGTTTAAGTCTGGCTAACAAACAACATGAAGTCTTCATCGGTATTTTTCTTGACGCGAAAAACCATACCATTAGTACAGAAGAATTATTTAGTGGCACATTAACACAGGCCAGTGTTTATCCGCGAGAAGTTATCAAACGTGCATTGCATCATAATGCTGCTGCAATAATTTTCGCCCATAATCATCCATCAGGAAATACTAGCCCTAGTCATGCAGATAAAGAACTTACACAAACATTAAAGCAAGCACTAACTTTAATTGATGTTAAAGTATTAGATCATTTTATTATTGCTAATGGCAGCATCCTATCTTTTGCTGAACATAATTTAATTTAACTTAAGTATATAAGGCTATATCTCCGTCAATTTCAATAAAACAAACCAAGCATCAATAATAACTTACATTTGAATAAATCCTATTAATCAGGATATAATCCCTTCTTTCTGAATTCTGGAGTGCGCAACCATGGCACAAGTATGCGATGTAACTGGCAAGAAACCAATGTCAGGCCATAATGTTTCTCACGCTAATAATAAAACCAAGCGGAGATTTTTACCAAATTTACAACGCCGTAAATTTTGGGTTGATAGTGAAAATCGTTGGGTTAGCTTACGACTATCAAATGCTGCATTACGTACAATAGACAAAAATGGTATTGATGCAGTCTTAACGAAAATGCGCCTAGAAGGTAAAAGCATTTAAGTGGTCATCAATGAGCAATAGTTAAATTCACTCTAAGGAACTGTCAAAATGCGTGAAAAGATAAAACTTGAATCGTCAGCTGGAACTGGACATTTTTATACAACAACAAAAAACAAACGTGCTAACCCGGAAAAACTTGAGATTTCTAAGTTTGATCCAGTTGCTCGTAAGCATGTAAAGTACAAAGAAACAAAACTTAAATAAAACAGTTAAGTTTGAAACGTAAAAAAACCCGGCTCCACCGGGTTTTTTTACGTCATGCTTATAATTTTTTACTATGCATAACACCGTAGTCTTTGAGAGAATGTCTTAAGTGCTTCAATACCGCTTTCTTCCGCACGTTTACACCAATCCTCTAATTGCTTGACCAATTCATCTTTTGATGCAGTAGAGCGTTGCCAAATTGAAGCCAACTCTTCACGCATTGTGTATACCTTATCCAAGGTTTTAGCATTACTCAGAACTTGGCTTAATGTTTCACGTTCATGCTCTTGCAATGTTTTTGAGTCAGCCAACACCCATCGCTTCAAGGTTAGGTTATCAACGCCATGTTGCATAGTTACTTCTTTTAAATGCTCTATTTCCTTAGCAAAAGTTAGCTTCAATGAATTTGAATATTTCGCTAATACTTCATAACGATGTGAAATAACCGCCTGTAATGTATCCAAGTCACATTGTGTCTTATCTTTATCCAAGCGTAATTTTGGAGCAATTTTCTTTACTTTAGCCAATCCCATCATTTCCAAGATACGAATATACATCCAACCGATGTCAAATTCATACCATTTATTAGAAAGCTTTGCTGATGTTGCAAAAGCATGATGGTTATTATGAAGCTCTTCACCGCCAATTAATATACCCCA
>JAHZIU010000053.1 GCA_022601315.1 Betaproteobacteria bacterium | reverse complement strand
GACGCTGAAAATATGAGTGAACCGCCATGGGCAATACCGGTTTCAATGATTAAATCGGGTTTAACTTCCCAGATAATTTCCTGCATGGCGACCATATCGATAGGATTTTGTATGATCGGCCGGCCTAACCAGGAGAAATTGTACACATAGTATTTGCGCATACTTTCTTCCAGCCAATCACGTGATTGTTTCTGGAATTCGGTGTCTTTTTTATACGCTTCTATGCGGGCAAGTTTCTCTGCTTCAAATTGTTTAACAGGATCGTCCATAATTGCCTTTTTATTGTATATTACCATTTTTGGTTGCGTGCGTATTTACGAATGTTGCAAGCTCTTTCGCAGGCAATGGGCGGCTGAAAAAATAGCCTTGTATCAATTCACAATCGTGTTCACGCAAAAAATCTAGTTGCGCCTGTGTCTCAACACCTTCGGCGACAACATTTTTATTGAGCGCATGTGCCATGGCGGCAATAGTCGCAGCAATGGTTCCTCCTTCGCCATTTTCCTGGATCTTGCGTACAAATGACATATCTATTTTTAAAGTATCAAAAGGGAGCTGTTCCAAATATGACATTGAAGAGTAACCTGTCCCAAAATCGTCTATAGAAAGCTGGATGCCAAGTTGTTGCAATTGGTGAAGCATTTTCAGAACAACCTCCGTATCATCCATCAATACACTCTCTGTGATTTCTAATTCAAGACAATGCGCTGGTATGGCATTATTTTGTAGCACAGTTTCTACTACCTGGAAAAAGTTAGGCTGACGAAACTGTCTGACCGATACGTTTACTGCAACATATTCTAATGGAATACCTTGATTGAGCCACATACGGTATTGTTCACAAGCTTTCACTAGCACGATATGTCCTATTTCCGCGATTAATCCGGTATCTTCGGCAATGCCAATAAAATATCCAGGTGAGACGATACCGCGCTCAGGATGATTCCAACGTACAAGTGCCTCGACACCACGTACGATTCCTGTTTTTGGATCAACTTGGGGTTGGTAGTGCAGAACAAATTGCTGTTCTGAAATTGCACGCCTTAACTCTCGTTCTATGGTGGCTCGCTGGATCACATGGGCATTCATGTTTTCTTCAAAGAATACATACTGATCACCGCTTTTTTCCTTTGCGCGATACATGGCAATATCAGAATTACGCATCAAATCAGCAATACTATTACCATCCTGTGGGTAAATGGCGATACCAAGACTGGCGGCAACAGTATTTTCTTCTGCGTTAATAATAAAAGGTTTGGCCAGCGCAACAATGGCTTTTTCAGAGATTGTTGTTAGGTGATGCTCGGAATCAAAATCACTAACGATAATTGCAAACTCATCACCGCCAAGCCGGGCTACAGTATCTCCCTCACGTACACAGTGCTGCAAACGTTGGCCAGCTTCAAGCAATAATTCGTCCCCGGCTGAATGCCCTAAGCTATCATTAATCTTTTTGAAACGATCAAGATCAATATAGATTACCGCTAATTTTCTTTGCAGACGTTGCGAGTGTGCAATTTCTTTTTGCAGTTGCTCCATAAAAAGGAATCGGTTTGGCAGGCCTGTCAAGGCATCTATACGTGCTTGACGCATCAATAGCTCTTCCCGGTTTTTTGTAAAAAGAGCGACAGCTACTCTGTCTGCATAACCTTGGATACGGTTATTATCCTCCTCTCGCCAGCTAATTGGAGCATGGAGGCCTAGCGATATAAAACCGACCATTTGATCTTTCCAGGTTAGTGGCAGCATGAAAAGGTGTTGTGTATCTAATTTCATCTTTTCAAGCTGTATTAACTGTTGAACGGGTTCGCCAGATATCCATACGCCATTTTGATTGGTATGGAGTAATTGCTGTATTTCGGTTGATATGACGTGCTGTTGAACAGGTAATTGATTACCGTTTTCACCCATCATATAGATATACGTTTTCTCTGGAGAAGCATGATCAAATACAGAAATGCTGGCGAAACAAGCAGCCGCCACTTTTTGTAAGTGTGCCAATACTTCTTTGGATATTTTATCTATATCCAACCCAGATAATATTTCACGGTCAATTTTAGAGAGCGCTGTTAGCGTTTCAAATTGATCTCCCAGGCGATCTCCCATGGCATTGAAAGATATTGCCAATTCACCAAATTCGTCTGGACTGCTTACATCTACTTTTGTAGTAAAGTCACGGCTTCCCAGCCGGCGTGTCCCATCAATCAGTTTCTCCAACGGAACCAAAACACGGCGAATTTGTATCATGCTGAATAACATGATCAGAAGTACAGAGAGAATAACGCTACCCCAGAAAATAGTATTAAACGTTGTCATAGAGCCCAACGCGTCGATCTCTGGTTGCGTTGCGACTACAAGCCAGCGTGGCGTAAAGAATTTTGCTTGAAGAAAAATCTCATGATAATTGGCGATGTAATTTTCCTGATTTTGTTGCCAGGAAAATTCGCCTTTTGTCGATTGAGCTATCTCGTGGATTGCCTGCTTCATAGAATCATTCTGAAGCGGTAGGGTGCAAAACAGTTGAACGTAATCCATATTCAATACACAGAGGTTGACGTCAAGCGCGAAATTACCCGGGTCTCCCCAAAGGTAGTCTGGCAAAACTTCTGCAATTAGAATACTACTTTCCGCTGCCTGTGGGTTCTGTGCACGTAATATTAGAATTTTAGTGTCCAGACCGCTCTGTTGTGTTACTAGTAACGGTAAACCTTTAGATAAATGCCTCATGGCAGCAACGCTTGGCGTATCAATTTCGATCCCACTACCAAAAATTGGGGTCGTGACACCTGTCGGTAATCGGAGAGTCAGGCTGCGAAATTGTTTGCCGATTTGTGTCTCGCCATCTGTTAGCGAATTATCAATGACATGACGCTGAGCTGTATCAACTAGTAATTGATTTGCTATTAATAATCGATCGTATATCGATTTATTATAAATGTCGCTGGCAGCACCCAATTGTATGTGTGCCTGCTTCACTAACATCCTATTAGATTCCCAATAGGATAGAAGCGCGAGAAAGAGTACTGGAATAAAAGCGGATAAAACAAAAAAAGCCAGCATTCTGCGGGCAACCTTACTGCGAAAAACATTTCTTTCTAGTTTCATAAGCAAAAGGTTTAGAAATCTGTTGCTTTTCCAACAAATCGTCCATTACCCGCTCGAACGATGTCATCACGACTAGCTTTAGCTGTCAACGGCGATACACTTGCTCCGTCCTTGCCCATACTGTATAGATCATAATCTGAGTTGATGGGAACCAAATTGTGATCTTTACGGGCATTGCCTCTAGCTGCTCTGTTATTCGGATCGGACAGATTTAAATATTGATACGGGTTTCCCCATGGATCAAGCAAGCCGCCCATACCGATATCAGCTAATGAATCGGGTAAACGACCCAAATTGGATGTCTCGAAGGTTGCCATAGCAACATCTACACGATAAATATCCGCGATGGCCTGCGCAATATCAGCGCGCTCTACATATTCTCTATATGAAGGTACTGCAATGGTTGAAGCGATGCCAATAATTGCAATAGTTATTAATAGTTCGAGTAATGTAAAGGCTCGCTGGTTGTCACGTGAGATATGTCTATTATGTAGTAAATTGATCATTTAGTTATGAAGCTAAAATCAACGTTTGTTTTTTTGCATACTTCAATATAATCGGCGATAGTTACTTTTCCTTTATAAAAGCGAAAAATTTTTATTTAATAGCATCGCTCATTGATGACCTCAGTGTGACTGGCTGTAATAACGATACAAATCATTAAATTCGCTGGAAAAATTGCTTTGTGTATGCCCGAACTCTTGTGTTAATCGATTTGTATCAATAACAGGAAATGACCATTCCGGCGCATCTTCAGCATAGCTAACTGCGACGCCATTTTCCTTAAGCAATACTGCAATATCGGTATTACTGGTGTTTTTGCCGCTGGCAACATTATAAATATTATGTTTTCCTTGTATTGCAATTTGGGGCAGCCAGCGAATAATATCGTGCACCGAAACATAGTCCTTGGCAGACTGTGGCGCTGTCAGAAAATGTACTTTCCCACGACTGGCAGCTTCTTGTAGTATTTGATGGATAAAATTTTTTGGGCGCATAGCTTGACCAAAAACATTAGAAAGTCGTGCGATCTTCGTTTTGAGACCACTTGAGAGGCACAATGCTTCTCCGGTCAATTTGCTCAGATTATAGAGATGCCCCGGATTGTTGGGTGACACCTGAAGAAAGTTTGATTCATGGGTTGAGTCACTGCCCTCGTAAACACGGGTGCTGGATAAATACGTTAGTGATTCAAATTGACCGTGTTCGAGAATACGTTTTAGTATGCAAATATGCGCATCCACTGTATTAAAAGGGTGTTCTCTAAAGTTTGCGGTCAAGCCGATACAATAAAAAACATGGCCCAGGTCGCGCGCCAATATTTTGTTTAAATCATTTGTAATATTATGGCGTTGTGGCGCATAGACGTTGTTTTCTTTTTTTGTTTTGAGTGATTTAACTAATTGATTGCCGATAAAGCCACCAGCACCAAGAATTGTGAATTCCATTTAACCTAAAACCCTCATCATGATATACATTATTCCAGTACGGCATATGAAAGATAGGGCTCAAAAGGAAAGCGCTGTATATGTAGATTTTTCAGGCCGCAAGTTTCAAGGACAGCTATAGTTTCTCCTGGCCATGTTCGGTTGTTTAGTTCATCAAAGACCAGCAAGGCGCCTTTTGGCATACGTGGCAGAAAATGTTTTAGTGCGGCTTTGGTTGGCTCATACAAATCGAAGTCTAGATGTAGAAGCGATACGATAGTGTGCGTATTTTCTGTTAAAAATGCTGAGATTGTCTGGCAGGCGTCGCCTTTGACAAGTACCATTTTATTTACGTGACTGATAAAGCGATTTTGATCGAAAAGCGCTATCGCGCGACATAAATCGGAATAAGAATCAGCCTCAAAGCCACCTGGGTGCATTTCTGTACTTTTTAACTGGGCGCTTTGTTGATCTTTTTTGTTAATGGATGGGAAGCCTTCAAAGGTATCGAACCCAATCACACGCCGTTGCAAATTAACGGGCTCCAAGACGGCCGAAAGTAACCCAAAGTACATCAAGGAACCGCCCCAATTGACACCACATTGTACGACATCTCCTTGTACAGTTAATGCCTTGTTAAAAATCTCATACAATGCCAGATATCTTGCTAAAGACTGACGCGATAAGTACTTTGGAAAGTTTTCAATTTTTTCGTAGTTTGATCCGGTACTTTCTTCGAAATAACGCTGCATGTCCTGACGATAGTTGCGCTCACTTTGTGTGTTTTGTGTTTTCTGTCTGAAACGTGATGGGTCTTTTGTGTCAACAGTCATAATTTGTTAATCTCTGATTTTTACAATCTGATGATGTTGCATTTTGACTACGGAATTGGGCGGTAAATTGTTGGTGAGTACACAGCCTGAGGGGATCAGGCAATTATTTCCGATTGTCAGATACGGTTCAATCAGAACGCCCATGCCGAATTTGACCCGGTCGCCAATTGTGACTGCGCCAGATGTGGTCGATCTGGGACCGAAAGTACAATGATTGCCAATCTTACTGTGGTGTTCAATGCAAGTGTGACTGGCGAGAAAATTGTTGTCACCCAATGTGCAGGATGGTGCCAAATAACCGTTGCCCATAATCAGATTG
>JAHZIU010000341.1 GCA_022601315.1 Betaproteobacteria bacterium | reverse complement strand
ATGCCATTTTGCTTTAAGTATTTTATTTCATTGTGTTATAAGCGATGCGTTTCAGTGAAAACGGGCGGATGTAAGAAATTTCGACGATGTTGGTGTTGTTTTCTTATACCAATAATCAAACCCCACCAATGTGGTAAAAGTAACAGTGTTCAGGTTGTATCTCGCGTTGATAAACAGGTATTTCCTTTGCCTCCAAATGCTTTCTTACGGTAGGGCGCGATATATTGAGTGATCGTGAAATAGCACTAATGTTCTCTCCACTCACAAAATGTCGTCTTCTTACTTCGGCAATAATATCCATGCTTAACACTCCAGGGTTCTCCGACAAAATGTCGGATATTAATCAATCTAGGGTGGAAACTTTTCAACGCTGTTTCAGCCAAAAACATGGAAAGTATTGCACGCTGATTAACATTCTACCGAAACAATCGTGTCAAGAATTATTCAGCGTTAATTAATAAGTTATACAAATTTTGTGCGCTCTGACTGTTGTCTTCTTCTTTATCAATCGCATTACCAATCGCTTTGCGTGCAGCATTATTATCATGCAGCAGGTAATTTAATGCGGCGATCATAAAAACTGAATCAGATTGACCATATCCTTCAGAAGAATTCAAACGATTGTTGTATTCAGCAATAAGATTATTAATACTGACACGAAGTGGCGGTTCTATCCTAATATAATGCAGGGAACCTGGGTCAATGCTAAAAGCCCGGCGCATTGCCCAGACAGCTCTATGTAAATCGCCTTGCATAGCTGTTGATAAAGCAAAACCAACCTTGGGAACACCATCAGTTTGGTAGCGTCCTGCTTGACCAGCAAAAAAATTGAGTGCTTCACTGCTTTGATTTCTTGCCAGATATTCCCAACCCGCATTATTTGTTACTTTGCTTTCCATGTCATTTTCAATATAGCGGGTATCTGTTGGAGTGTTGTTGTAGGCGCTGTACATATAAATGCCCTTAGAAGTCTTAGGCGTGTAAGTTTTTACGCTAGAGTAGGTGGTACGACGAGGCGTATATCTTGATGAATAGCTTGAGTAAGAGCGGGAGTTATTGTTCCTGGAGTATCTGGGTTGGTAAGATGAGTAAGAGCGAGAAGAATATCTGGGTGTGTAACCATAACTACGAGGATAATAATTGTAGTTTTGTCGATAAATACTACGATGTCTACCAGTATTTCTGAAAGTATTACGGCGATGGCCAAAACGTGTATGATTGCGGCCAAAATGCCTATGGTTACCGAAGTGTCTGCGACTACCAAAGCTTCTATTATGCCCTCCGATATGGCTTCTGTGGCGACCAAAGTGTCTTTGTCCGCCAAAATGTTTATGTCCACTCCCAAAGTGTCTATGACCGCCATGGTTTCCTCTGTGTCCGCCATGCGAGCCGAGACTAGAATGATTTCCACCAGCATGATGGCCACCGCGCGCTTCTACTTTTGGAATTGTTAGTGCAATTGCGCTGAAGATAATGATTGCAAACAGCAAGGATAATTTAATTTCTTTATTTCTACTCATAACCATTCCCCAATCTTTATCTGTAGGCCATTAAAACACGCTTATTTGGTTGTATTTAAGCCGTATCAAAGATAATTCTTCAATTTATTCAATGTGATTTGAAGCACTTATGTTGCAAATAGTGTATGGCCATAAAGCTGAATGGTGGCTGAACAAAAATTGTTTCGTACTTAAGGTGTGGTAGTCCAGGAATTTGAATAATGTATTTATCTGTGGGACGTTCATCAACCATTAAGCTTGGCGTTTTTAAGTGATTGCACTGGTATGATGGTTTTTACCGTTTCGATGGGGTCTTACACAGATATCTTGAATCTTCAGGCACAATGAGATTTAAGTACTCTATTATGTAGGCAGGTTCGGTTTGTAAATATGGGATGAATCATTATGAATCAAGTTGGTAAATGGACTTATATTTGGTTTTGAGATAATCAATAAAATAATCCGGGTTCAGCGGTTCACCAGTAACACGCTGAATCAATTCCTGGGGGGTGTAAAGGGTGCCTTGGCTGTGTATTTTTTCATTGAGCCAGTGATTAATAGGCGTGAAATGTCCTTTTGCAATATTTTTTTCAGTGTCGGGCTGTTCGCTGAGTAGTGTTCTATGAAATTGGCAAGCGTAAATGGCACCCAGCGTATAAGAAGGGAAGTATCCAAATGCACCGCTGGCCCAATGCGAATCCTGTAAAACGCCCAATGTGTCTGTTGGTGGCTTGATACCTAGATACTTCATCATCATGCTATTCCAGATTTCAGGTAAATCATCAACACACATGGAGCCATCAAACAAGCCTTTCTCAATCTCAAAGCGCAAAATAACATGTAATGGGTAGGTCAACTCATCGGCTTCAACACGTATAAAATCAGGCTTGCAAGTGTTAATGGCCTGATAAAATGAATCCACTGTCGCGCGCTGTAAATTGCCTTGAAATGCTGCACAAATGGATTCAAAGTAATGTACGCAGAAAGGTTTGCTTTGTGCAATCATGCGTTCCCAAAATAAGGATTGGGATTCGTGAATTCCCATAGTCAATGATTCAGATACGGGCAATTCCTGGTAACCGGGCATACGTCCTTGTTCATATAAGCCATGACCTGTTTCATGAATAACGGCATACAGCGATTCAATAAAGTCACTCTCCTTATAGCGTGTTGTGATGCGGACATCTGTCGGGTGACTGCCGCCGCAAAATGGATGGACTGAGACATCCATACGACCCTGATCAAAATTGAAGCCAATATCCTGACTGATTTGACGTGCGAGCGCTTCTTGTTTTTCGACCGGGAACGTGCCTTGTAGAAATGAAGTGTCGGGTTGATATTGCCTGTCTTGAATCGTTTGTATTAATGGAATCAGTTCGGCCTTTAGTTGTTCAAAAATTGGTGTGATTTCAGCCATTGAAGTCCCACGTTCAAAAATATCAATATTTGCATCATAGGGATTCTTATCTGGAAACACACACTGTGCCCACTCTTTCTTTAGTGCCAAGAATTGTTTTAACACCGGCGCAAAATTTGCGAATTTGTTTTCTTTTCGTGCAGTAACCCAAATGAGGTGGCCTCTGGAACCCAATTCTGCTAATTCCATCACCAGTCTTTTAGGTACTTTGGTATCCAAGTCAAAGTTTCTCTGTGCTTCGCGAATATTGCAAGCTTGCAATAAATCAAAAGAATCCGAATCTGCTTCCTTCAATGTAGCCAGGCAATCACCCAGGCGAGGATCTGTTGTTCGCTCGTGTATCACACCGGCAAGTGCAGAAATTTGCTTGGCACGCGCTTCCGCAGCACCTGTTGGCATCATAACCTCTTGATCCCAGCCTATTGTGCTCATCACGCCATTCAAATGAGATATTTCTTTCAGTTTCTCAATCAGTTCTAGATAATCATTATTGATGACTGGCTCCATATTATGGGTACCTTTATAAATTCAAGTTGAATGAGGAAGTAGGGCGGGAAAAATTATTTTTCATTAAGATATGATAATACATTTTTTCCAACGTATATCACATGTGCGACATACTCTGATGTGCTTATTTACGTGCAACATATCTTTGAACTTAGTAATCGAAATAATTAGCTGAATAAACAACTTATCAGTATTGTTAAAAAATGTTACTAATTTAAGCCCGGTTGCTATGTGT
>JAHZIU010000340.1 GCA_022601315.1 Betaproteobacteria bacterium | reverse complement strand
TATGCGAAAAGTTTGCCAATTACTATGCGGTCTGTTTGTCGCGCGATCGGTGCGATGGGCCCCAATGGGTCAACTTTATTAAGCTATGTGTTATTTGAAGCGCCATTTTGTAAGGCGTTAATAGATCTGGGTCATCACGATACGATGAAACAGAAGAACGAAGTTCTGCGGTTTCTGGAAATTTAGTGAACAGTAGAAAGTTGGTATAAATCAGAAGTCAATTTTTTACTGTTTGGTTGATACATTATTAGGAAAAAGAATGAGTTTCGAAGATCCGCAATTTTGGATTGCAGTATTACAAATTATTGCAATCGATATTGTGTTGGGTGGAGACAATGCAGTAGTTATTGCCCTGGCATGCCGCAGATTGCCGGAAAAACAAAGGAGTATTGTAATTTTCTGGGGTGTTTTTGGTGCTATTGCAATGCGTGTGATTTTGATATTTTTCGCGTTGAGCTTACTGGCGATACCTTATTTAAAAATTGTCGGTGCAATTTTGTTGGTCTGGATTGGCGTTAAATTACTCCAACCTGAGCCGGCTGATAATGCCCATGAAATTAATGCCAGTACGGGTTTGATAGGTGCCATCAAAACAATTATTGTGGCTGATGCAGTAATGAGTTTGGATAATGTGATTGCAATAGCTGGTGCGGCAAAGGATAGTATTGGCCTGGTCATTTTCGGGTTGGTCATTAGTGTGCCCATTATTGTTTGGGGCAGTAAGTTAGTGATGAAGCTGATGGATCGTTATCCGGTTGTGATTGTAATAGGCGCAGGATTATTGGGCTGGATTGCCGGTGATATGGTTGTCACAGATGTTGCTATCAGTGAATGGGTAAGTGCTAGTGCGGCATATCTGAATTGGTTATCACCAATTTGTATTGCATTGTTGGTCGTGATCATTGGGAAACATCTGGCTGCCAGGACACAGGCGAAGCTCTCGCCCATTGTTGATTTGGCGGATGAGACGGATCGATTACGCTAGGCGTCTGTCTGATTAAATGATTGCAAAGTAGAAAATATGTAGAACAGTGTGCTATAAGCGTCATAGCGCGGGTCACCTATAGGGTGATATTTGACAATTTTATGTTTTATGAAATTGGTCATTAATGTAACGGTTAACTGAGGATTTATGTTTAAGCCAGAAATTTTTTCTGTAATGCATCAGTTGGGATGAAATCTGAATTTTTAGTTTGCCCTGGATGGTTATAACTGAATTGGAAAATTAATCATGTTGAAAGTGTTGATGCCAATCGATGATTCTGCGCATTCCAGTCAGACAGTGATAGAGGCTATTCAATTACTCGATTGGTATAAAGAAACGCCAGAAATACATTTGCTGAACATTCAGTACCCGCTGGATGGCAATGTTTCTTTGTTTATTCATCAGACGGATATCAAACAATATCATCAAGAAGAAGGACTGAAGTGTCTGCAGCGTGCGCGGGATATATTCGACGAAGCAGGTATTGCTTATCAGTTTCATATTGTGGTTGGCGATCCGGCAGAGATGATTGTGCAATTCTCGAATGAATATCAATGCGATTTGATAATGATGGGACCACGGGGGCAAGGAGCGATAAAAAATTTATTGCTGGGATCAGTGACAAACAAGGTTTTACAGCTGTCAACTTTGCCTGTTTTATTGGTTAAGTAGTGTGTTGCCGGGGAAAATACATTGAAGCTAAAGGTATTAGGATGTAGTGGTGGTATTGGCGATGGGTCTCAAACCACAGCCATGTTACTCGATACTGATATTTTGATTGATGCCGGTACTGGTGTAGGTAGCCTGAGCTTGCATGAATTGGCCAAAATTGATCACGTTTTTGTGACGCATGCCCATTTGGATCATGTGGCGTTTATCCCCTTTTTGGTTGATACCGTCGGTTTCGCTCGAGATAAGCCCATTACTGTGCATGCCACGCAAGAGACGTTGCGTGTTTTGCAAGAACATCTGTTTAACTGGCATATTTGGCCTGACTTTACCAAAATTCCTGACGATGAAGCGCCTTATATGCGTTATGAAACCGTTACTTTAGGTGAAGTTGTAGAAATTGATGGCCGTAAAATTACACCGCTGCCGGCAAATCATGTTGTGCCCGCTGTTGGATATCAGTTGGATTCAGGTCAGGCAAGCCTCGTTTTTACTGGCGATACCACGACAAACGATGAGTTATGGGCGGTTGTTAATAAAATCACGAACCTGAAATATCTAATTATTGAATCCGCATTTTGCGAAGAAAAAAGGGAGATTGCAATCAGGTCCAAGCATCTATGCCCAAGCTTGTTAAAAAAAGAGTTGGAAAAACTTGAACGGGATGCCGATATTTATATTACACATTTGAAACAGGGTGAGGCTGCCTTAACAATGCGCGAGATTAAGGCGAGGATAACAGCGTTTAACCCAAAAATTTTGAATGAGAACCATATGTTTGAGTTTTAGAAAGTTTTGGAGAGATGATGCGATGAGTACACAAGCGACAATAGAACCAATTCAGAAAAATACTTCCGATATTGATGATAAATTGTGCTTTTCCAAGAATTTACAAGCAGTTACCAATAAAATTCATGCTGCTGGAGATATTGATGAGATCATGCTGGAGGTCAGTAAGGACATTTGTGCTTTGTTTAATGCGGATCGGCTGACTATTTATTCATTGGGTGCGGATAAGTCATTCATTACCTCCAGGATCAAAACCGGTTTGGATTCCTTTCAGGATTTGAAATTGTCGGTTTCAGAGCGAAGTGTTGCTGGTTATGTCAGTTTGAAGAAAGAAGTGGTTAATCTGACTGATGTTTACAATAAAAAAGAATTACAAAAACTGAGTCCGCAACTTACTTTTCTGCAGGAAGTGGATAAGCGTACAGGATATCGAACCAAGCAGATGCTAGTGGCACCGATTTTGAGCGCGGAGAATAATGACTTAATGGGTGTGGTTCAGGTCATCAATAACAAGAATGATGAGCCTTTTTCTGAAACGATTGTAGAGGGTATTGTTGAAGTTTGCCAGACACTGGCCATTGCTTTTAAGCAGCGACAGAAGCCGCTCCAATTGCTGAAATCGAAATATGATTTTCTGATTTTTGATGCTGTGATTTCTGCAGCAGAGTTTGAGTTGGCAACACGTTCGGCGCGAAAAAAGCAATGCGATCTGG
>JAHZIU010000052.1 GCA_022601315.1 Betaproteobacteria bacterium | reverse complement strand
TTAATCGAATTGAATGGCGTGCACCCAAAACCATACTATGTATTATTTGTTCTCATGAAGCTACCGACTAATGTACGTTCTGCAGCAGCGCCACAATTTCAAAATGGCTTTTATTTTTTGCAATTGATAACGCAGTTTGTCCTACTGTGTCTTTTGCATTTTTATCAGCACCATAGTGTAATAGTTCCTTCACGATCTCAACTTGATTTTGTTCCGCTGCAAACATAAGCGCATCCCAACCCTTGTTGTCTCTAACATGAACATTTGCACCATTGATTAACAAACTACGAGAAACTTCATAGTGTCCGTTTGTGGTAGCACTGATTAATGCCGTTTGCCCGTTTTTATTCTGCTTATTTACCGCTGGCTTTTTATCAAGAATTGTTGTCACGACATTTAAATGCCCATGCGCTGCAGCTGTAATTAACGCAGTATTCTGATATAAATTTTCTTGTATATCAACGGGCATATTTGCTTCCAAAAATAAATTTAGCAGTGTTTCATCACCTTTCTCAACGGTAACAAAGAAATTTTGAAAATCATAAGAAATCCCTTTCTCGGCTAACTGGTAGCGTGCAGTTGAACGGGTTTTTGTGGCGAGTTCTTGTTGATCAAGTAAATCGTTTGTATGTAGCGCCATAACCTGAGCGTTACTCTGCGGCACCTGCTCTTGTAACATCACCTGCGCAACTTTAACATTGGTTGCACCTTCATCTACTAATGCTATATTTTGCTTAAAGCCTCTGTTCTCCCGAGCTTTCAAAGCAGCATCGGTTACTTTAATAACAGTTGATGCCTTTATTTTACTTGCCGGTTTAGACACACTTATATTATCACTGGCCACTAAATTTGTAGTATTTTCTGGAATACTTGAATGGCTCATTATTGGGCTAACAATTTGCTCATGAAGCAGCGTTAGTTTTGAATCACTAACTATTTGGTATGTCTCTACAACACCAGAATCTGCAATACTGTAACTATCCTGAGTAATAAGCTGAGACTCTGTTAAAGCCCATAAAATAGCAGTAATTGATAGCATAATTGTTGCTATTAGGGCAATTTTATAACCTTGATGACTATTTTCATTATACCCTGCTTCAAACATACCACTTTCGGGCCTAATTGTTAGTTTAGCTGAGTCATTAACATGCCGCTGCAACTCACCTGCCGTCTGATAAAGTTGTTGTAATGTTTGGCTCGGTGGAAACAAATCAGGTAGCTTTAAAGTGTCGTAATATATGGTTTGTTTAGGTTCAGAAGGAGCCACAGGCGGCATACTTTTTGAATCCTCTTCTTTGGCAGCCTCTTGTTCTAAAACACAAAACTCAGCAGCAATGTTAACGGTTTCTTTTGTAACAATACTGTTATTATCCAAACTGGCCTGAAGCAAACTGTTGCCACACAGGATGTTAACTACTTGCGGAATACCTTTTGATAATTCTGTTATTCTGCGAATTGCATCATCTGTGAATATTGTTTTGCCAACATATTTAGCAAATTTCAGACGATGAGCAATATAGTCTTCTACTTCACGAAGATTAAGACGTTCCAATGTAGAGTAATTATTTAGTAAGAATTTGTAAGGCTCAAATTGTGGGTTTGTTAGTTGCGACTCAAAATTAGGTAACCCGGCCAGGATCAATAAGGTGTCTTTTTGAACTTCATTGTTTTCAGATACCGCGATTAATATTTTTTCCAGGATATCATTGTCTACTCTATCGGCATGATCCAACAGATATATGGTTTTTGAGTATTGGTTATTTGCCCCAGACGAATTATCAACTACAGAAGTGTCAAGCATCACTGCCGCATTATTTAATGCATGCGTAGATAACTGAACGCTGCGGAGACAGAAACTTAAATCCCTAACAATAAGGTTATTTATTCCCTCACAATCTACAACCAGTTGTTTAAGGAATGTTGTTTTTCCTACTCCGGCAGATCCTAGTAATACTATTACGCCAGTTTCTTTATTGACACTATGAATTAATCGGTCTAGCAATAGCTGGCGACTAACGGGCAAATAACTCCAGTTGGCAGGTATAATTGAGCTGAAAGGTTTTAGCTGAAACCCAAAATAATCACAATACATAGCAGTTTTCTCGCTCAGAAATGTTCTTTACATTATGGACTTAAACTATAATATATAAATATCCATTTTGTAACAACAATGATCAGCTTCGGTTCTCAAGTAGTATCTGGTGTGCAAGCTGCCTCTGTTTTCGGCAATACACCCGCCACAAAGCAGAAAATACAGTTACAAACACCGTATCTACGTTGTGTCACAACCTATTGCTCTAATAGCCACCCGTATTGGCTTGCACGTTATTTTCTTCAACCACAATTTCAACTCTACGATTTTGCGTCCGACCCTCAGGATTGTCTGTGCCGTCTGGCATTGTATTTGGTGCAATAGGATATTTCATACCAAAACCACGGCGTGTGATTCTATCGTCACTAACATTATTCGAAACCAAACTGTCAGCTACAACATTTGATCGGCGTAATGAAAGTGCCTCATTATATGAACTGTCGCCGATGGAATCGGTGTGTCCCTCAACATATATAAGTCTTGATAGCGCTTTTGGGTCACTAAGTACTTCACCAACAAATTGAAGATCCTCATGTGCGGGTCGAGTTAGCTCAGTACTATCAAATTTAAAAAATACTTCAGGTAGGAAAACGACAATGCCGCGATCTGTCTCTTTTACATTAAAACCTTCATTTTGAAAAATATGGTGTAATTCTTTATTGGTGTAATGACTTGCACATCCAGTTACAAGTACAAACAGCGCTATACTGGCAATATAATATTGAAATTGTTTAATCATTTTTTATTTTTGATATTTATATATTTGAGGTGACTATTTTATACTTAAATCTCAATTTGAATCAATTTGTAGAATAGTTTTTCATTGTTACTGGCAGCGCTAGTCTCTTGAGAATAAAATGACTATCGCCAATAAGACTTACTTTGCCAGTAACGCCGAAAAACTCAAAGTTTCTGTAAATAATTACAATTATGCGACTTAAAACTAGAAACCGATACCCACATACCCACCAGCTGTTAAGCCATCTACGACAACACCATCTTTCTTCCCGCCTGTGAGGTTATAGCGCGCATCAACACCAGCATAGAAATCTTTCCAAATTCGGTACTCTGCGCCACCGCCAAATACAACGCCAGGTATAAAGAATGAACCTGACTCTCCCGGAGGACTGATGATATGAACGCCAAAACCGGCTGGAATGATCCAAGGTCTGAATCTGGAACCTTCCCGGAATTTAATTTTCGGCGATGCATAGATTGACAATTGACTTACTGTTACGTTGCGAGGGTTCTCTGCACCACCAATTAATGGGGTTGGCACATTGGCTAAGGCGTTACCTTGGACTTTGGAGCTAAACTCCTTGTACTCGAACATTAGTTCGGCTAGAACACTGGTTTTGGGTGCCATACCCCACGCATCATCGGTTAAATTCCAATCAAAACCGGCACCAAAATACCAAGCATTCTTATCGGGGCGATCTTGTACGCCAGCCGGAACAACATTACTCTGGAACGTCAGGCCATTGTGATGCTGCGTGTTATGTGCAAAACCACCACGGAAGAACACCATATTATTTTTATTTCTTTCCTTAACATGAGCAACTGCTACCGGCCTTGTTTTCTGCTCTTTCTCTACTTCTTGTGCTTTCTGTTGAATATGTTCGACCTTCTGTGTTACCTGGGAAGATTCGGATTTCAATTTTTCCAGTTCACTCTGCATCGCCTGCATGCCATTTTGCATCATTTGCATATTGCTATGCATTGTTTGCAATTGATTTTCTAATTCTTTTATTCGCTGTGCTGCAGCATCATCCGCTAGTGCCTGCGGTGAAACTGCGATAGTAAGAAAAAATAGAATTACAGAGATGTTTAAAATGTAATTCGCCCCATTAACAATATCTTTCATTCAGCTCCCCTTTGTTTTTATACTTACTTTGTTTTTGTACTTAAATAACATGTAATCAAATACCTCTGGATACTTCTGTTCTCATTGCACCAGTGATAGAAGACTATTTTTTTGTAATTTTCTGACAATTCAGCGACCTATACTGCTTCAAAAAATTGCCAGTAGGAGAGTCTACCTAATAATCATTTGGTTTTCCAGGTCTGGATTATGGTCTTTATAAATGATTAATCATTTATAAAGAAACGCCATGTTCTGAATTGAGCGATCGGTGGTCAACCAACGGAATAGACCGTCGACGGCTTTTTCTGTGAACTTGGCGACTTTCCGTCCGGCTGTGCGTAGATTGCGGTGTCTTGTCATGTATTAACTCCTTTGTTGTGGTTTCAGAAGATGTGATGCTTGGTGGAATTGCCCTGAGTTTAGGACGTAAAAAAAACCCGCTCATGGACGGGCTTAGGTTTGATGGATGAGGAGGTTTGGAGACTATCTATTACTGGTCACTGAAACAATACTCAAGCAAGCGGCTAGTTCAAATCTGATCTGGCAACGCGCTAAATTAATCTCGAAACGACCTCGCAATCGTTTGTCGGCCATCAGCAGTCTGTAACCAGTTTCCAGTGATCGGTTGGTTAACCTTGAAAAACGGTCATTCAGCGTTAACTT
>JAHZIU010000339.1 GCA_022601315.1 Betaproteobacteria bacterium | reverse complement strand
CTTTCTGACACATAAACAGTCATTTAATCTTCTATTTAACTGTACTCTTATCGGCAAAATAATAACTTTCTTGCGTACCGTCATTGGTCGTACTTGAACGTCAAATAACAGCTTGCAAATTTGGTAATATAGACAAAAAAAACCAGATTGAAGCAATCTGGTTGTAATCAATTTCAGAAATGATTTAAGGGGTAAAGATCAGATCAGGGATTACAAGATAATGATCATGACTCAGCCATTGTTATTTGAGCTTTCATTCTGCCATATACGAGGAGTTTCATTCGATAGCACTATGAGGCAACCTCTTATCCAATTGCTGAATCTGTTTCACTGGCTCCAACTGTAGCGACTGGCAATGAATCAATTGTCGTAAAAGATGCATCACTAAATCCAGCGTAAGGATTTCCATCTGTATCTGTAATCACACCTGGGGCTATTTCTACAGTATAGGTCGTCCCCGGAACAAGATCTTCTGTTGGATTGATAATCACTGTTCCAATTCTAATAAGTGGACCCAATTCGTCAGAAAAACTAGATCCTTCAAAAGTCACCTGACTGACATCATCAATAGCGATGGTTTTTGTATCTGAACCGTTACTGATGATAATGTTACCGTTACCAGCCACGACAGTTTCATCAAGAAATAGCTCGAGATTTTCATCAACCCTAAAACCCGTGTCTCCATTAAACGGATTGCCACTAATTAATAGTGGCTTCGAATCGATCACCGTAAATGAAGCGTCACTAATCCCTGCAAAAGCATTACCTGCCCTGTCTGTAATCGCGCCACTGGTTACTGATCCGGTATATTGTCCAGGTGCTAAATCTTCACTTGGGTCAATGACTACAGATCGACCCAGGAATGTAACCTGACTGGCATCATCTATCGCAATCGTACGCACATCTACACCATTGCTGATAACAATATCACCTACACCTGCGATAATTGATTCATCAAAAGTTAACACAAAATCATTATCAGCTTTGAAAGTATTAAACAAAAAAGGTACAGCAGATAAAACAGATAAAAAAATAGGCCCAGGATCAATTGTTATTAAAAAAGCCTCGTTGAGACCAGCAAAAAGATTCCCTTCCGTGTCAATAATTGCACTACTAGGTATCTGAATGGTATAGGTTGTATCTAAAATCAAGTCTTCCTTGGGGTCAATGGTTACAGTGCCATCTGTATCAAATGTAACCTGACTGGTATCGTCAATGGCAATGGCACGAATGTCTGAACCATTGCTGATAATAATGTCCCCGCTCCCTGCAATAACATTTCCTGAAAACAATACGATATTTTCATCAGTTTTAAAATTTGATCTCTCCCCATCTCTTATTGCACTAAAGAAAGAAAACGGCTGGATTTCAATTGTCGAGATGGAGCCATTATCAAAACCATTATAAGAATTGCCGGATTGATCAATAATAACACCATTAGCTATTTGTACCGTATAAGACACATTAGGCATCAAATCATCTATTGGGTTGATAATCACAGTATCAAATCGATCAAAGGAAACCTGACTGGTATCGTTAATGTTAATCGTTCGCACATCTGAATCGCTACTAATTACAATATTGCCTGTTCCAGCTTTAACTGCTTCATCAAAACGCAGTTCGATATTGTCATTAACCTGAAACTCACTTGAACCATTGACCGGATGACTAAATTCAAGCTGTGGAAGCGAACCTGTTATGGTCGTAAAAGTTATCGAGTTGAAACCGGTAAAAATATTGTCTTCAGTGTCAGCCACTGCCCCACCAGGTACTTGTAGTGTATAAACCGTATTTGGAATCAAATCTTCTTGCGGATTGATGATTACAAGACCATCATCATCAAATGTGACTTGGCTGGTATCATTAATATCAATGGTGTGCGTATCCGTATCGCTACTGATAACAATTTCTCCAGAACCTGCGACAACTGTTTCATCAAAAAATAAAAAGAGATTTTCATCAGCCTTGAAGCCTGCAGGGTCATCAAACTGACTATTATTCAATAGAATAGGCGTTGAATCAATTGTACTAACAGCAATGTCATTGAAGACTGCGAGTGCATTCCCAGCAGTATCTACAAGCGCACCATCGTCTACTTGAATTGTGTAGGTCGTATTAGGTAACAGATCAATCTCCAGATTGATAATTAGCGTACCAAATTCAATTAGGCTAGTCAGTACAATACCACCCCCGACGAAAGTATTAATGTCTAGAAGTCCCGCATCAAAAGTCACCTGACTGGCATCTTCGATATTAATACGGCGAGTATCTGTATCACTACTGATCACAATATCGCCACTACCTGAAGTAACCCTTTCATCAAAAAAAAGTTTGATATCATCATCAATCTTAAATACCGTAGAAATTTCCGGCTCTAGACGAATATTTGTAGAATCAGAGGATGTACGAAAAAAAGAATTCGTAATAAACGGGGGCGATGTCGTATTACGAGAGGTCATTGTGACCGCCTATTTGAGAAGTTTTAAAAAATACTACAAAACATTTTGTTAAGTAAACAAGTAGCGCTACTTTTATTTTCTGTAACATAGTCCGATTTCTTACCCTAACGTAAGCCCAGGTACACTAGTCCCAGTCGCAATAATTGGCAATGCGTCAATTGTCGTAAAAGACGCATCGCTAAATCCTGCATAAGGATTTCCATCTGTATCTGTAATCACACCTGGGGCTATTTCTACCGTATAAGTCGATCCAGAAACAAGATCTTCTGCCGGATTGATAATTACTGTTCCTTCGCTAATAGGAGGGCCAAACATGTTAGGCACGCTAAATTCTTCAAAAGTTACTTGACTGGCATCATCAATAGCGATGGCTCTTGTATCTGTACCGTTGCTGATGAGAATGTTACCGCTTCCAGCCGCAACAAATTCATCAAATGATAGCCTGAGATTCTCATCAACCCTAAAATCTGCATCGTCATTATTAGGATTACTCCACACTAATATTGGTGCCACATCGCTCACCACCGTAAAAGAGTCGCCACTGATACCAGCAAATGTATTTCCTGCCCT
>JAHZIU010000051.1 GCA_022601315.1 Betaproteobacteria bacterium | reverse complement strand
GGTAGATGCGGCGTGACAATTGTCAATACGTATTATTATGGCCGGCTGATGAAAAAAGACCCTTCATTGCCGTTGGCAATTTTCTGGCCAAATCAGGAAGGAAGTGGTGTGCATGTAAATATTTCCGGTGCCGGTATTACTCGCCATAGCCGTAATGATCAGGCTGCTATCAAATTGTTGGAATTCTTATCGTCTGATAAGGCACAGAATCTGTTTGCGGATGTCAATATGGAATATCCAGTTAATCCGAAAATTGAGCCTGACTCATTTGTTGCGACTTGGGGACGTTTTAAACAAAATCCGATGAATGTTGTTAAGGCAGGTGAGCTCCAGACGACAGCAGTGAAATTGATGGATCGTGCAGGTTATCGATAAAATGTTTCAAATACCCCATCGTTGTAGAAAGTAAAATTCCCAGAAACGGATTTTACATTTGTTAGATTTAATTGTATGACAGCCAGTTGGCGTTTGTTTCCATTTCTAATTGCTGCACTTGTCCTGGTGCCAATTGGTGTTGTTGTCTCATCATTTTTCACCCCCGCCGGAGATATTTGGCAACATATCGTAGAAACGACGTTGCCACATCTATTGATTAATACCTTTTGGCTAGCGTTAGGCGTTGTGTCGGGTACAGTATTGTTAGGTGTGAGTCTTGCATGGTTTACCGCAGTTTATGAGTTTTCTGGTCAGAAATTTTTTTCCTGGGCGTTATTGTTGCCATTGGCAATCCCTGCTTATGTAACAGCATTCGTTGCCTTGGGCCTGTTTGATTTTACTGGGCCTGTTCAAACATCATTGCGTGCTTGGTTGGAGTCCGACTTGCTTTGGTTTCCTGATATACGTGGTCGGATGGGCGTTATTATTGTTATGACACTGGCTTTTTATCCTTATGTATACCTGCTCGCGCGGAATGCGTTTTTAAGTCAAGGCAAACGTTCATTAGAGGCTGCGCAATCGTTGGGCTTAAGTCGTGGCATAGGTTTCTTTAAAGTGGTATTGCCAATGGCGCGACCGTGGATAGCTGGCGGAACTATGCTTGTTTTGATGGAAACGTTGGCAGATTTCGGTACCGTTGCTGTCTTTAACTACGATACATTTACGACTGCAATTTACAAAGCATGGTTTAGCATGTTTTCTCTGCCTGCAGCTTCTCAGCTTGCTTCTTTGTTAATCATCATTGTTTTTGTAATTATTGTTTTAGAGCAGAAGTTTCGCTCAGGTATGCGTTATGCTGAATCCAAAAAAAGTCAGCGTGCTGAGCGTATTCAGCTTGTCGGTTGGCATAATTGGTTGGTCACAGGTTTTGTTATGACGGTACTGTTTTTTGCTTTCTTATTGCCGGTTACACAATTATGTATTTGGGCCATGCAATCATTCACTGAAGATTTTGACTATTCACGTTATTTTGAATTTCTTTGGCATTCATTAACTTTGTCAGGACTTGCGGCTTTGCTGACTTGCTCGGTTGTGATCATGATGGTTTATGCAGCGCGTAGCCATCCCAGTTCAAGTATGCGATTTGCAGTGCGTACGGCAACAATTGGTTACGCATTACCTGGCGCTGTTTTAGCAATTGGTGTTTTTGTTCCACTGGCTTGGTTGGATGGTCAACTGAGTGAGTTAGCTTTGCAATTATTTCAGATTGAAACAGGTTTATTGATTCAAGGTACGCTTATTATTATGTTGATTGCATACTTAGTCCGTTTTATGGCAGTGAGTCATTATCCGATCGACAGTGCCATGCAGCGTATAACGCCGAGTATTGATGAAGCTGCGATGGGGTTGGGTTTGTATGGTTGGGCAATGATACGCAGGGTGCATTTTCCGATATTAAAATCGGGAATTTTTACGGCGGTAACATTGGTGTTTGTGGATGTAATGAAGGAAATGCCCATTACGCTGATGACGCGCCCATTCGGTTGGGATACCTTGGCTGTTAGGGTTTTTGAAATGACCTCGGAAGGTGAGTGGGAGCAGGCTGCTTTACCTGCTGTAACAATCGTGCTTGCTGGATTAATACCCATTATATTTTTTATGCGTCAAACCGAAAAATAGAGTTTATGGAAACTACGCTATTACAACTTACTGCAGTGCAACAGACTTATGGTGAACATGCCATTATTAATGGTTTGTCTCTGCATTTACGAGCTGGGAGTATTGGTTGCTTGCTGGGTCCTAGTGGTTGTGGTAAGACGACTGTGCTACGTTGTATCGCTGGTTTTGAGTCAATTTCTGCTGGAGAAATTTTACTCGATGGCCGCACTGTTGGTAGCGCAACAGCCTCGATACGACCTGAACAAAGACAGATTGGCATGGTGTTTCAGGATTATGCTTTATTTCCGCATCTGAATGTTGCCGAGAATATTGGCTTTGGTCTCCATCAACTATCTAAAACCGAGCGTAAAAGACGTATTGAAGAGTTACAAAGTATTGTGCAATTGACTGAAGTATCTAAAAAGTTTCCGCATGAGCTATCGGGTGGTCAGCAGCAACGTGTGGCTTTGGCACGTGCTTTAGCACCCAGGCCAAGGCTTATTTTACTGGATGAGCCTTTTTCAAATTTGGATGTGAGTTTGCGTGAGCGCTTAAGCCTGGAAGTTCGTGATATTCTTAAAGGGCAGGGAATAACAGCGATATTGGTAACCCATGATCAAGCAGAAGCATTTGCTATTGCGGATGAAATTGGGGTGATGCACCAAGGTGAAATTCAACAATGGGATACGGCTTACAATCTTTATCATCGCCCAGCCAATCGTTTTGTTGCAAATTTTATTGGGCAAGGTGTATTTCTTCCGGGAAAAGTCATTGACGCGCGGCAAATAGAAATTGAGCTGGGTATTTTGCGTAGTCGTTTATCACAGCAAGGTGCGTTAAGTTTTGAACACCATGGCAGAGATAATATTGTGGATGTTCTGCTGCGTCCAGATGATATTGTGCACGACGATGCCAGTAACTTGCTTGCTACAGTGACGCATAGAGCATTCCGGGGTGCAGAATTTCTATATACATTGCGTTTGAACAGTGGGGATACAGTATTATCGCTTGTACCAAGCCACCATAATCATAAAATAGGTGAAAAGATAGGTATTAAGTTGGCAGTCGATCATGTCGTTGTATTTGATCAAATTAAAGCGTCATGAGTTGGGTGAATTTGCTATTCTATAG
>JAHZIU010000338.1 GCA_022601315.1 Betaproteobacteria bacterium | reverse complement strand
ATGTTGGGTGTTTTATTTTGGTTAAATGCGGAAAAAATCAGATCAACATGCAACCCAGGGTGTACCTTATCAATTAAATGTACAGGTACTTCCCCGGTAATCACAAGTGAGTCTTCGATGGGCACAATGTCCATCATACGAAATCCAGGCCCAATAACACCACCTTGTGTGAATACATCCATCCCTACGACAATACCGTCTACCGGTGCTTTAACCTGAACATTGGCCAACTCAAAGTCCTGTCCCACTAATTGACTGTTTAATGCTTTTTCTTCACGCTGTATATCTGATAGTTGTTGGCGTACTTCTTTTTGATATTCTTCCAACCGTTGTACGCGAAGTAGGGATAACTCTGCAATCTGGCGCTGAATACGACCAATGTTGCCGTTATTTTCAGAAATTTCACCCGTTAACTGCGCATAAGTACGTTCCTGATCAAATACACGATTGCGCGGCACAAAACCATCTTCCGCCAGCTCACGCAAACCATTCAGTTGTTTATCCAGAATAGATAATTGTGTTTGGTTGCTTCTTTGTAATGCTTGAAGACCTTGAAGCTGCACTTTTAAACCTGCGGCATTTTCTTCACCCGCCGCGAGTTCATGTTGTAATGATAATTTGCGTGAAGTAAACAACTGGTTTTGTAGATGCAGCGTGTTAGCGATTTGTGGGTCATTTATTTGGGCAAGCAGCGAAGGTGGAAAGGTAATTTCTGTTGCATTATCCCGTTCGGCAATTAAACGTGCCTCGACTGCACGTGCAGAATTGAGTTGACCGCGTGTAATTTCAGCCTGTGCCTTGACTTGAACGTCATTCATTACAACCAATACTTGCCCTGCTTTGACTGTTTCACCCTCTTGGACGAGTATTTTGTCAATAGTGCCACCCGTTTGGTGTTGAACCGCTTTAAGATGGCTCGATACAATTACTGTGCCGGATAATGGTACGCCTTTGTCAAGTGGCGCGAAAAAAGCCCATAATAAAAACCCACCGAAGCCGACGATGACAACCCACCATCCCAAACGTGCGTGGGCGGTATCGTCTGTTTTAACGATATCGCTGGGCGTGCTTTCAAGCGGGGCGATTTCAGTGGATTTTTCTTCTGCTGCGACCAAAGTCTTCATGATTTTTCCTGTGTTCCTGTGTGATTGTCAGCGTATTAACTAATCTATACATGATTACTTATTGATTATTTATGAAGCACTAGTGTCAACCACATTGACAGTTGGGGTTACTTGTTGTTTTTGCTCTGCTTGCTTTTTTTCTTGCTGTTGTGCTAATTGTGCTTGTTGCGCCTGTTTTTGTTGTTCGCTCAGTTTTGCCAATACTTGGTCTGTTGGACCAAACATTTTTGCTGCGCCATCATGCAGTAGTAACAATTTGTTGGTAACACTGATAATACTGGTGCGATGTGTAATCAGCACAATGGTTTTTCCACGTTTGCGTAAGTCAACCAGCGCTGCCAATAATGCCTGTTCGCCGACTTCATCCAGATTTGAGTTTGGTTCATCCAGTACGATTAATGAAGGATCGTCATACATGGCGCGCGCCAAGCCCAAACGCTGTTTCTGTCCGCCGGACAGGCCGGCACCGCCATCACCTAATGGTGTGTCATAACCTTCCGGCATATTTAAAATCATTTCATGTACACCTGCCCGTTTGGCGGCTAAAATGACTTTGTCCGCTTCAATTTCGCCAAAACGTGCAATATTCTCAGAAACGGTGCCGCTGAATAATTCAATGTCTTGTGGCAAATAGCCGACATGCGTCCCGAGCTCATCTTTGTTCCATAAATAGACATCAGCGCCATCCAAACGTACCTTCCCGCCAGCCGCCGGCCATACGCCAACCAGCAAGCGTGCCAATGTAGATTTGCCTGACCCGCTGGGCCCAACGACACCCAATACTTCACCGGCTGCAATTGAAAAGTTTAGGCCTTTAAGGACAGCGACCTTTGAGCCCGGTGGTGCTGCGGTAATGTTTTCTACAGCGATAGTTCCTTTCGGTTTGGGTAGCGCCATACCTGCCTCACGAGCAGGGTTTTGCTCCAATAGTTTTGTCAGGCGCTCATATGCGCTACGGGTGCTGCCAAATTGCTTCCATACACTGATTAACAACTGTACTGGCGCAATCGCCCGACCTAACAAAATTGAACCGGCAATCATCATGCCGGGTGAGATTTGGTCATCTAATACCAATAAAGCGCCTAAACCCAGCATGAGGGATTGCAATGCAACGGTGGAAGATTTTGATATCGCTGTGACAACGCCTGATTTCTCACTGGCCTCTGCTTGTAGATTTAGAAATTTACTATGTAACTTATACCAGCGTGCCTGCAGATTGGGTAACATGCCCATCGCTTCAATCACTTCAGCATTGCGTAAATTATTGGATGCCATGTTGGTGGACACGATTGCCATGGCGTTCGCCTCTTCCAGGGGTTTGCGCGATATTTTTTCATTAATATAGGCCAGTACGATTAATACTGTTGTTCCACACAGCGCAAATGCGCCTAACCAGGGATGAAACAAGAAAATAACTAAGATATATATTGGAAACCAGGGCGCGTCGAAGAAAGCAAATAGCGCATTGCCTGTCATGAACTGACGTATACTCGTTAAGTCTTTTAAGGCTTGTCCCGCATTACTCTCACCTTGTTTTAAATTTTGTTCAAAAGCTGCTGTATAGACACGCTTATTCAGTTTTGCATCAAGTTGTGCACCCACACGAATCAGCACAAAAGTGCGCACATATTCTAGTGCACCCATAAAAACATAAGCGCCGATCATGATCAGTGTCAGCATTAATAATGTTGTTTCATTACGGCTGGTTAACACGCTGTCATACAGTTGCAACATATAAATTGCCGGCATGAGCATTAACATGTTAATGACGGCGCTAAATACACCAATGGTACGAAAGGCTTTTTTGAAGCTGGCCAAGACCTGTGCAACTTCATTTTGCGGCAGTTTAAATTTTGATTTCATTTGAGAAAAATGGTGATTAACAAAATATGTGGCCTATTCGTTTGCTAGAAAAAAATACGCAGCGATGTAAAAAAGTACGCAAAGAATACACTAAAATGTGATCTGTGTCACATTTATCAAGAAATTATGCGTTCTAAGCCTGCATCAATTTTCTTAATGCATTAGGATTTATAATAATCAAACGGCCTGCATCTTTCTTGACAATGCCGCGCTGAGCCAGCATGAGTAAGGTGCGTGTTACTGTTTCGCGGCTGGTATTGATCATATTTGCAATTTCCTGATGGGTTGGAAGGTTTTCTACCAATTCTTGTTTCTCTGCGTTTTTATGTTTCATAAATATCAAAAAACTGATAATGCGTTTTGACGTATTGTTAATACTGAGTAGAGCCCGGAATTTATGATCGCGCAGTACTTTTTGAGCCAGATGATATTGAATTTTCTGCGCAACTGAAGGCGCATGTGTAAATAGATGTAGCGCCGCTGTTGCTGGTAGGAATGCGATTAAAACATCGCTGAGTGCCACTGCTGTAGACATATGCACTGATTGATTAATCAGTGGTACTTCGCCAAAAAAGCTGCCCGGTGAAAGCAAACTCAGTCCAATGACGTTTCCCTGATCTGTTAAATCAACAACTTGTACTCTTCCCGAAAGTAGCAGCAAAAAGTTATCGCTACTTTCACCCCGCTGTAAAATCGCATCACGCCGTGCATATTTTCGAATGCTTAGGTTGTTTTTGACATGCGCCATTTCGTCGCTGGTTAGCTGTGTCAATAGTGGAATATTACGTAGATTAATGGTTATATTTGTTTTACTTTTACTGGGCACAGGCGCCATTGGCATACCAGGCGGCAATGGTGGTACTGGCGTATCTTCCAAAGAAAAAAGTAGGTTTTTGTTTTTTTCAGCCATTAAATTTTTGAGGGTAAATCTTTGGTTGCAAGTTTAAATAAAGCGGGAGAAAAATTAAGATCCCTTTTTGCATCCGAGCAATTAAAAACCAAGTCTTGATTCATTCTTTGCGCCATTGCGACAGTCCAATGTTGATAACGTGGCAACCGCCCGAGTACTGATAGCGCCAGCTTAAAAGCCCATAGTGGAACTGTTAATAAACGTGGAGGACGTTTAAGCGTGGTAAATATGCGTTTGACCATTTCACGATAAGTCAGGGTTTCTCCTCCCGTAAGATTATAGGACCGATTCCTTAAATTTAAAGTATTGAGTGCGGTATAACATGCTAAAGATAAGTCATCAGCATGAATAGGCTGACGTAATGCGTGCGCTGATCCAAATACAGGGAAGAAGCCAAAGCGGTAAATAAAGCGTGTTATTTCAGTGATGTTTTTATCGCGACCGTAGCCATAAATCAGCGTGGGGCGCAGTATTATCCATTCAATCTGATGCGCATCTGCCCATGCCTGTACTTGGTT
>JAHZIU010000337.1 GCA_022601315.1 Betaproteobacteria bacterium | reverse complement strand
TCGCTTGCGTAGCAAGAAAAACACCCACTAATCGATCAACGATCGGAAAATTCTCCAGCCGCGCTAATTTTTCCATCTCTAATAGAACCGGGTGGTCTGTTGGTGCAACTAAGCCGCGCAAATAATCTTCAATTGCAGGGTTAACGGGAATTAAAATACTTGGATTTTCTGTGGTTGGGGATCGGATATCTGACATTTCTTTCTCCTCAAATCGCTACATCTGCCATGACTAAAAATACAAATTAGTATTACCTAGCCTGAATATTGCACCAGTACGTTAGATTATTGCCTGTAATCGTTATTCCTATTGGTTTTTGGCAAATTTTTAGAAAATACAGTTTGTACGTACGTACTCACTTGCTGGTTTTTAACTTGCCTTGTATTGAATAGAACGCACATGCTCTCTACGCCGCAGAATAACTGCGTCTCCGGTCGCGAGCACGCTCAATTCAATACAAGGCGGCGTTTAAATTCCACCAACTGGTGAAATATTTAGGCTAGGAGTCTATCCGTGAATAGAATGATCTACTACGGAAAAACTATTTTAGCCATATTTCCTGATCATTTTCGTTAAATAGAACAACTATTCACCTCAAATGACGAAAAAACCCATCCCAAATTTATTGCCCCTCGCAACGACCATTATTCTCGGACAGCCTCCTAGTGCTCCATCTACTTTGTGGCCATTAATACACATTCTTCACCCGAAGATTTATCTTTACGAAACTTCCAACCTGCCGAAAACTGAAACGATAACCCCCTTAACACGTCACGCAACGTAATTAATCGCTCCTCTCCGCAAACCCGCTGTGATGATAACTGGCTACCCTGTCCAATTCCATACGCACTCACTGATGTCGTCCAGCAGTGTTGATGACTAAAACCTGCTTCCTGTGAAACCTGAACAAGTGTCTCACAAGTAAACAAATGTAAATGTCTGGGCGGTTCTAAACCACGCCAGGCCTTACCAAACTTGTGATGACCATAGCTTTCTGCATTCGGTGTCAGCATTGCCAATAAGCCATTATTTTTTAGTAAATTACGACATGTCGACAATAGTCCGACTGGATCATGCACATGCTCAATGACATGGCTCATAATGATCACATCATATTTTTCCTCGGGCAAACTCATTGTTTCAAGTGACCCCAAGTGTACATCAATAGACCATTTTTTTTGCACGTAATGCGCGGCTGCCGGATCAATCTCCTGTCCCATCACATTCCAGCCCAAGGCCTTCATTCGCGCCAGTCTTTTGCCACTGCCACAACCTACTTCCAGCAAACGCCCTGCAGGCACTTGATCCAGATACATACATTTGTACCGCTTGCGTTCAGCATGCATACGCAGGAGTGCAATACTAGGTTTGTGGAATAAACCTCTAAAAATTTTTGCCAACAATGTCCAGCGGGTATTTTTTGATTGATCATGGGTATAGTAATTTTTATAGGCCTTGCCAATCTCGCCAACAGTCGGCATAGGGTCAAGCCATATAAATCCACAATCCAAGTTCGAACACTTCTTGAAATTCCATTCCCCAGGCGCGCCAAAAAGGTGATCAACAAGATTCTGGTACAGAACCTCTCCATCATTGCCACATAAATAGCAAGAAGGTCGTATCTCTGTAGCAATTCTGTCTTGCTGCATTATTTCTTTTCTAAAATCATAGGCGAACACTTTTCTTTTTGCCAACAAATCATCACTGCAGTGATCGTCAGTAACAATATAGGCACTCTATTATAGAGCATAAATGTGTCTGACAATCCCGCCAGAAATATATAGCAAACTAGCGTTGCGCCCAAAATTGGAAGTTTCTGCGCACTAAATATCCGGTACCAACTCCACAAAAAGAAAGCAAAAACCAACATGCCCAGCAGCCCCAAATGCATACCTAATTCTATCCAATCATGGTGATAGTGAGAAGTGCTATGGAAATTAGGTAAATCCTGGTAAATCCCCCCTTTATATGTCTCTATCGCATCGTCAAAATACTGCTCGCCGTTACCCGTTCCATAGCCCAAAAACGGTCGTTTAGCAATGGCATCCAAGCCCACATCCCACATGGCCAATCGATATCCCATACTGGTACCATAATTTCCTTGCTGGAGTTGTTTCATATCCTGTTTAGCCAGAACAAGCCGTTCTTGAAATGCACTACTGCTGAAAGTAAAACCCGCAACAACAATTATCAATGCGACTAAAATAGTCATGAGCTTTCTAAATTCTATACGAAACCGCAAAAAAATCAGAAACGGGATCGTCACAAGTGTTGCAAGAAGAATACCTCTGCCATTCTGGTTAAATTGAAGAAATAGTAGTGCAAGTGCAATCGTTATAAGCAAAATTTTAAAGCTTGTTGTTTGACTAATACAGGCAAAATATATGGCCAAAATAACACTAAGCCCAAGAAGCGCTGAGAAACCCAGATATGAAATATTAAAAAACGGCACACCCAATACACCCATTGAAAACCATTGATAAGCGCCTGTTAATAATATACTAACGTAGCCAAAAGCTAATACACCTATGACCAAAGGCAACCGCTCTTTATTTAACAGTGATAAAAAGGGGATAAAAAACAACAAAAAAAAGTATTTTGTCCATTTATGTCTTCCGCCGCCAAAAGAATCACCCCAAAGAAAACCGAGCAGTAGCACGCCACACAAAATAACAATCGCCTGAACCAACGGCTCAGCAATCAATTGTCTGAGTTTTAGGTGTCCTTTATCAAGAATCCAGGCAACTATAAGTATTGGAAAAATAAATACGTATAAACTTTTAAACCACAGCCCCAGGCAAAAAAGTAACAGCGCGCTCTTAATCAGCAATTCACGCCAAATAGAATTTGGCGCCATAAATTTATGGAATTGCTGATTAACGCTGGGTCTGGTGAGTGATAATGATAATAAATTTTTCAAATTGAGGTGAAAATTTCAGGCAATAGAAACTTATTACCATAATCTTCAACAATAAAATTGTAAATGTTAATCAACAAACATTGATTTATGCATAAATCATCTGGGTCTTAACGAATAAATATTAAGACGGTATTTTCGTACTCACCCTAACAGCGGCAAAATCTCAATCTTGCGTAGCCGAGCAAAAAAAGTCAGGGCTCTTACCAACTGCGGTGAAATTCCAGGCAAAATCCAAACCACTGAAATACGTTTATCTTGACGAAACAAACCACGTAACATAAGTCTGCATACCGTTGTTAGGCTAACAGGGCTATTACGCATATGTAAACAATAAAGTAATGGCGCAGGTGTTGGCGTTAACCAATGCACATTTCCACCTTGTCGAAAGACATCTTCAATCGCGTTTAACAAATCAGCCGGAAGCGCTGACAGCTCACAACAATTTGAAACCATAAGAATATTACGACTTGCAGTAGGATAACGCGCCAGATAAATTGCCCGATTATGCGTCATTAGTCGGCGGTAAGCTCTACCCCGACCAAACGTCCCTCCTCCTTTATGATGAATGTAAACATCAGGATGCACGCCG
>JAHZIU010000336.1 GCA_022601315.1 Betaproteobacteria bacterium | reverse complement strand
GCTGAAATTCCCATCTTGCCAGGCGCCAGCACCCATGTTTTCAAATATCAAGGAAAACTACTGAAAGGGCCTCGGAACAGCATGCAAGCACTGCCAGGCTATCTGGGGCCAACACTACATTTCGAACAGGGTCAGAAAGTACGTATTTTCTTTTATAACCAATTAGCCGAACCGTCAATACCGCATTGGCATGGCATGCACGTACCACAAAAGATGGACGGACACCCAATGTATGAAATATACAAGGGAGAACGGTATATTTTTGAATTTGAAGTGGAAAATAATGCCGGAACCAATTGGTATCACGCGCACACGCATGAAATGACAGCAACACAGGTTTATCAAGGCCTGGCAGGACTGATAACTATTACCGATACGCAGGAACAAAAATTGGATTTACCTAACGGTGAATACGACCTACCGTTGGTTCTTCAGGATCGACGCTTTACTAATGGCAATCAATTGCGCTATCTCAAAGGAATGCATCAGCGAATGATTGGCTTTCATGGCGACACCATCATGGTCAACGGACAAGTAAACAGCACCATTGCAGTAAAAACCCGCGCCTATCGCTTACGTATACTTAATGGTTCAAATGCCAGAATTTACAAATTAGCCTGGGATGACGGCACGCCATTAACAGCCATTGGAACTGATGGCGGGCTGCTGGAGAAACCTGAAACCATGCCCTACATTATGCTCGCACCTGCTGAGCGTATTGAAATATGGGCCGATTTTAGTGGCCGCAAAGTGGGCACTAACCTAACTTTACAAAGTTTGGAATATCAAAGTGGAATATCACCAATGGGTGGTGGCATGCGTCGAGAAGGGGGCATGATGGGCGACGGTATGGGGAGAATGGGCATGACAAGCGGCGGACTAGCGCCTGGCGCCTCGTTCCCCATTGTCAAGTTTAAAATTTCTGAACAAGTCGGCGACTCACCAAAATTACCGGAACACTTAGTTTCCATAAAACGTTTAACCGTAAAGGATATTTCAAACCCGGACAAAACCATACCTATTGCCATCAGTATGCGACATATGGCATTTCAATTAAATGGCCGAACATTTGAAATGCACAATCAAATGGATATTGAAAAAATTCCTGTCGACACCATCCAAAAGATTCGCATATTTCATGACAACCAAATGATGGGAGGTATGGGTGGGCGTGGGATGATGGGCAGGATGATGTCCATTCCCCATCCAATTCATTTACATGGCCAACAATTTCAAATTCTATCGCGCAAGCAAACCCAACAAAGCAATAGCTATGACACTGTCAATAAAGGGTTCATCAATAGTGGCTGGAAAGATACGGTTCTAGTAATGCCGGGTGAAGAAATAGAAATACTCAAACCATTTCAAGACTATACCGGACAATTTCTTTATCATTGCCACAATCTGGAACATGAAGACATGGGCATGATGCGCAATTTTCAAGTGATTTAAAACCGTGTTTTTACGCAATATATTGAAAGAATCACTGTATTCGTCAAAATCAAACAGGTAAAGTGTGAGTAAAGAATACGAATTAGTTGTTAGATGACATTAACAATTGCACCGCACCACATCCTGCGTATAAAATGATGTTTTATATATATTATTGAAAAAACATGTCGCTCATCAAAAAATATTCCAGAGTCATTACCTGTTCCAGCTTATTGTTTTTATCGTCAGCCACATTGGCTAATTCGGTTGTTTGCTTTAATACAAATTTAGGCAATTTCTGCATGGAGTTATTTGAAACACAAGCACCGAAAACCACCACTAACTTCCTTAATTATGTTGACAGCAGCAGCTATATCAATAATATTATTCACCGCAGCATTTCTGATTTCATTGTTCAAAGTGGCGGATTTAATGCGGCAGATGGTGAGAATGGTATTGTAATCACCCCTATAAACACATTCCCCCCCATTGAAAACGAATTCAAAGTTTCTAATACACGCGGCACTGTTGCCATGGCAAAACAGGGTGGAGACGCTGACAGTGCAACCAGCCAATGGTTTGTCAATCTTGTTGACAATTCTGAGAATCTAAATGATCAAAATGGTGGGTTTACCGTATTTGGGCGCGTTATTTTTGACGGAATGACAACCATTGATTCGATTGCTAGCTTGCCTACAGTAAATTTAGGCAGCGGTTTCGTCAATACACCGACTATAAATTTTGACGGCAGACAACTATTAGCTGAAAACTTTGTACGCATCAGCAATGTAGAAAAAATTGACGCCACTGGTATTTTCTACGAAGACGTCTTAAGCTTTGTTGTCACTACTAGTGGCATTGATCTGCTAGAAGTCAAACTAAATTTAGTTGCAACAGACCCGGATTATGTTTTTGAACTGGATCCAAATAGCGTCACAACACTACAAACAGGCCCTACAAATATCGCAACATTTTCAGCCGCAAATGGCCTGCTAACAATTCCCTCCGTAATGATTGATACAAATACCATGGTTAATAATGTGCAAATGAATTTAACCGATGCACAATCTTTTAGATTTACTTTGTTGAGTTTTGAATAAACAATACACAACTATCAAACTTAACTGCATGTTAGCCCTTAAGAATTTCTTTAATGCTTAAGAGGTTAGCAACAAAGCTCTGGTCAAAATTGACATAAACAACACCTAGAGCCTTGAACACCCAAGTATCCTCATAGCACCCGATTGTAACGCGCTGGAAAAATCGAACCTGCCAATATGCAGTAGACGGAGCAATGGTACTTTCTCAACTTAATTTTGACGGATACAGTTAGCGTTCTATTCAGTCAAGGTTCAGCTACTATGCATTATCATTATTTTTGATTCAAACTCAAACGTTTACTTAAGGAGTCAAAATGAAATATTTATTTGTTATCTGGATAGCTATGTTTATAGGCCTATCACTTCAAGCAAATGCGACTGAAACTGTTTCGGAATCGATACAAGACCTTGGTAATGACGCAAGTCGCGAAGCTACTCAGAAAATGAATCGACTAAAGGAAGCAACTTGCATGAAAAGTGAAGCTGAATGCTTAAAAGAAAAAGCTAAGAATCGTATGCAAGAAGCAACTGATGCAACTACTGACAAATACAATGAAATGAAAAATGTCATTGATGATGACTAACTGACACTACATTAATTATAGAGACGGCTAATTCAGCTGTCTCAAAATCATACTATGTACCAGCTGAGCTAAGATCTCATTTACTTTTCCAATTATTCCTTACCTATATTTGGCAAGCACCTCGCACACCTTTTTTATCTGTTGTCACTTTTGTTAATCTGCATTGTGAATTTTTTAATGTAGCCCTTCATGAGCCTGTGTAAGCTCTGAATGCTAACTGATAACTCGAATATATAAATTTCTTGATTAAAAGCCCTAAAATTTAACAAGTCACCAACACCCATACAAAAACAGACGGTCAATCACCCTCCCATACAAAAAATTTTTCCCCGATATAATGTAGTTAGTTTAACGCCCTAAGAACGATACCCAGTAAAATTAGATCTCTACAACACCAAATCATCGAAGGAGATATGCGTGTTTTTCAGACGAAAGGAACTACCCTCATTACACAGCCTACACTACCTTGGTGTTCTGCTTTTATTGTGCGTTTTCAGCTCATTGTGCTTCAGTGAGACAAATAATGATATTGAGCAAATTCTCGTGGATAGTAACACTGAGGTTGTCGTACATACAGGTTCTGGTGATGCGCATGATGTACATATCGGATTAACCCTACAACAATACGAAGCAGGACTGAAACGCCAGGAAAGAGATTTAGAAACACGATTTGTCAGAGCACAGCCGAATGATCGACAACACTTGAAAACCCAATTACATGTAATTCAGGGCCACTTGCAGGACACCAAGCAAAGTTATCAGGATTATATCGAAGACTTAACTAATCGCATCGCTCAGTTAGAATCCATCCGTGGACAGGTATCGGATGAATTGCTAAACAAAACCCAACGTGCATTGGCCGATGGCGATACCCAACAAGTCAATCAATTATTAGACCAAATGGAGTCTCAAACAACACTAGCCAGTCGAGTTACAGCAGAAGCGAACTATCAGCGCTGTCAAATTGCCGAACATGAAATACGTTATCGTCAGGCACTAACACTGTGTCAACGGGCCGTACAATTAGCGCCGGATCGGACAGATTATATGTCAGACTCCGCTGATCTGGCGCATGCGTTGGGCGAGCATGAAAAAGCAATCGAACTATATGAACAGGCACTGGCCATCGACCTCGAAACATATGGAGAAGATCATCCCAATGTCGCGATAAATCGCAATAATTTAGGCGCAGCCTGGGATGCACTAGGCGAATATAAAAAGGCTATTGCGTATTATGAGCAGGCACTGACCAGCGACATCAGAATCCATGGGGAAGATCACCCGGATGTAGCAATTGATCGCAATAATCTCGGAATGGCCTGGTAT
>JAHZIU010000335.1 GCA_022601315.1 Betaproteobacteria bacterium | reverse complement strand
TGGCGTTTGCATCTGTTTCTGCTGCAACATTACTTGTGGCTAAACTGGTTACAAATGCTGCACCTACTGCCAGTGAAATTGGTTTCATTGATTTTTTTGACATCGATTCTCTCCTTAACAATTGATAAATTTTTGTGCTGGATAATGATGGTAACTCCAAATTAAAATGAAGTCTTTCATTATTTAGTCGTATTCAGCTGTCTAAAAAGTAATTAACCTTGATTACATTGAATATTTAGCAATTTTCTAAAAATATTAAAGTAAATCCTGTTGAAAAATAATTATTGCACAAATTTATTTTCATTAGAATAGTCGGCGTTTATCGATTTTCCTTACATTCTTTTGCAGATATGGCAACTGATTGAAATATAGTTAATCTGAATACTTGCTCGCAATTATAAAGCAATAAGCCATTGATTTGTTAATGGGTATTTTGAGGTTGCTTTTTAAATGCATTAATATGTTCTTTTTTAAAACACAATCTTGCTTTTTTTGCTTGCATCTCTCTGATAAACTCAGCCCTTCAAAAAAGGGGAATGCTGGTTAAATCTGAATCAAATGGATTGTGAGGCAGAGTTATTCAGATCAAGATGAGAATTGCGAGCAACAGTGGCGATTATCAGAATAATAATGAGATAGGGCGTTCCGTTTCGTTCATCCGAATCAACTTGTGAATTATAAGCGGTGTTTCCCTATAAATAATATGCCTGATAATTGAGGAGCACTGAATGTTTGACAAACCCAACCAACTTGTTTTTTATGCCAACGTAGTAGCGATTGTATTTGGTGCCATCGTTGTAGTATTCAGCGATTTCATAATCACCGGAACAATATTCATTATATGTGGTGCATTGTTGATCTTTGAACAAATTAAGCAAAATAAAGCTGCATTTACCATATCTGAATTAAAGAAAATACTGACTATCCATGACACAGGCGGTAGCAAAGCGACACAAGCTGAAAAGCAAGTTACAGCAGCTTGTCATGTCGAAAATAAAATTTACTGGTTTAGAAACGTTCCAGCAATTGGATCTATCAGTAATTTTAGGATTGATGGCGCTACACTTGACGATCAAAAGAAGGAAAATGGCGCATATCACATATGTGCGAAAATTCCTGCTGGTCTGAAGGCTACCGATGGATTTGATTTAACTTTAGCGTGCGATTATCAAAATGCCTTCACGAAAACTGAAGGGGTTCTGTCTCATGTTGTAAATGATGACACTCGACAGCTCCATTTAATTGTTGAGTTGCCTAAGGGCCGCCCGGTTACCTCTGCCAAGCTTTACTGTAAGCATAATGGTGTGGAGCAAGCGTTGCTACCACCTGTTATAACAGGGGAAACTAAAATAGAAAGTGAAATTCAAGACCCGATTCTCGGTGCAGAGTATTGTTTGCAATGGAACTGGCCTGAGGAAAGTGTTGTTAAGAAGATTGGACGCATGTTCTAAGCGATTTTCCGAGGAGAGAATTATCGTAGCGAGGGAATGTCATTTTGAGATAATTTCTTGATCATTTAAAGGAATATCTGGAATTATGATCAAAATGATTTTCCCATAGACAGCACTGTTAGTGCTTGCTATTAATTGTAAGGCATTTAAAACTCTGTAAGTCTTGATCAATAAGGACAGCACCACGATACCAGCTAATGCTAATATCTCACTTCTCGTTCACGCATCTCACCAATTACACACTAGTATTCCTTGTTTGTTCTAAGTCATATTTTCAATTGTAAGGTGTAATGGATTTAACTAGCTTGTCGCAAAGATTCTTCTAGAATGGATTGATTTGTGAATATTAACGGATGTTTGCAAGTTTTTTTACATATTCAGCTATTTCTAAAAACTCAGAAAGTAATAGCTTCTGTTTTTTTGAAAAATAAATTTTAGTATTGACGATATGTACAAGAAGTGTCAGATTGAAACAAATGATTATTTCGCAAAACTTTATTCACCCTGTTTTTATATATAGGAATTTAGTGCGATGAAAAAATTAACACTACGTTTATTGGTGTTTCTGATGTTGTTCCCTTTATTATCCGGTTGTTGGTTGGCAGCCGCTGCTGGTGCGGGGGCATATGGCGGTTATAAGGCGAAAGAGGAAGGTTATACGCTACGTAATCCAGTCACCAAGCAGGAAGAGACTAAAAAGAATACAGCGTCAGAATAATTGCATGTTGACGAAATGCTATTGTGCTCCGCAATAGCTATTTGTTTTTCTTAGTTGGTGGCTCCGTGTCGCTATCTTCTTTTTGTCTGAAACTTTCGATAATCAACAATGCGGCGCCAATAAAGATGGCGGAATCGGCAATATTGAATGCCGGCCAGTGATAGTCTCCCACATAGAAGTCTAGGAAGTCTACGACATGTCCCAGTGTGATGCGATCATATAAATTACCTATTGCACCGCCCAAAATAAAACTGAGTGAAATACAGAATAGTTTTTCATGTTGGTGCTTGTTGAGTAGATAGATGATAAATATGGAGGCAAATGTAGCTATGCCACTTAGGAACCAGCGCTGCCAGCCCGATTGTTCGCTTAAAAAGCTGAATGCCGCGCCGGCATTGTAGGTTAAAACAAGATTAAAAAAGCTGGTTACCGGGATGTACTGGCCAAATTCCAGGATGGATTCAATCCAGTGTTTTGTGGCTAAATCCAATAACAGTATGATAAAGGCGATGAGCAGACTTATTTGAAGCTTCATAATTTGGAGTTTATATGGGTTTGTTATCGTTGCATTTATGCGTAATGTCGTTGCTCGCCGGCAGCAAAAAGATTTGTGATACAGCGTTCACATAATGTTGGATGTTCTGCGTGTTGACCAATCTCTTGGCGATAGTGCCAGCAACGCTCGCATTTTGCATGTGGACTGGATGTCACCGAAATTCCTTCTTGTTGTGGGTCACTAACTTGTGTCACGCTGGCTTCTGAAGTAATGAGTACAAAGCGTAAATCATCGCCCAGTGAATTGAGTAATGCAAAGTCTTCACTATTGGCATGGA
>JAHZIU010000334.1 GCA_022601315.1 Betaproteobacteria bacterium | reverse complement strand
TGGCCTGCGCAGACAATATCACAGCAACCAGCAGCTCAAATGGTGAATGGTACTCAAGTTCAGTCGTTGGATGTGGGTTTGCTGATTTTAAACAGGCGAAAATTTCACGCCGTTTTGTGGTGTTCATACTGGTTTCTGAGTGTTGTTATTTTCAGCCAATTTCGCACGCGCTGCATTAGCGCGTTTGATCGCGGCCTGAACAATTGATTTTTTCCTATCCTCTTCTGAATTCTGCGTTTTGGTAATATGTGATTTCACTTCATTTGTTAGCGCCAATCGCTCCTGCCTCGCCTGTTTTTCAAGTGCAAGCCTTTGCAATCTGAATTGATAACGTGAACGTGCCAGATCGGCAGCCTTTTTCTTATCCTCCTGCATTGTTGTCGACATCTTTGCCTCTACTGGCAGCATATGAATGCAGTCCATCGGGCAAGGTTCTATACATAGCTCACAACCTGTACATTCTGCCGTAATCACTGTGTGCATTTGCTTGGCAGCACCTATAATAGCGTCCACTGGACAGGCTTTGATACAAAAAGTACAGCCAATACATATATTTTCATCTATCAAAGCAACCGCCTTAGCCTTGGGTAAACCATGTGTTGTATTCAGCAACTTTGGTTTCACGCCTAACAAATCGGCCAGTTGTTGAATTCCCTCAACATCTCCCGGCGGACACTGATTAATATCCGCTAAACCTTCCACAATCGCTACAGCGTAAGGTTCACATCCAGCATAGCCACACTGCCCACATTGAGTTTGCGGCAAAATGGCATCAATGTCTTTTACCAATTGCTTATTCATTGCTTTGTCATTATTTATCCGATCCACTATTGGCACAAATCACGCGTGCTATTTCGTCTACTAAATCAGGGCCACGATAAATCAGTCCAGTATAAATCTGCAACAAACTGGCTCCTGCATCCATCTTCTCTTGTGCGTTAGTCGCAGACATAATACCGCCAACACCAATAATCGGGATCTCATTCTGTAGAAAACTATGCAATTTACTAATCACTTGCGTGGCCTGTTGCGTCAAGGGTGCACCACTTAGGCCACCATTTTCCTTTGACACGGGCAACTGCGCTATCCCCTGTCGTGAAATGGTTGTATTTGTCGCAATAACGCCATCAATTTTATGTTTTATTAATAATTTTGCTATCGATTCAATTTGTGATGATTCTAAGTCCGGCGCAATTTTAACTACTAACGGCGTGTATTTGCCATATTTATTCGCCAGTATTTCGTGTTCAATTTTCAGGTTACGCAACAAATGATCAAATGCTTCTGTATCTTGTAACTGACGCAAATCTTTTGTATTCGGTGATGAAATATTTACCGTAATATAATTGGCACGGTTATATACCTTACGCAGGCAAACAAGGTAATCATCAACAGCATGCTCAAGTGGAGTATCAAAATTTTTGCCGATATTAATACCTAATATACCTTGATAATCAGAGTTCTCAACATTCTCAAGCAACCTATCCACACCATGATTGTTAAAACCCAATCGATTAATCACCGCCTGAGCCTGCGGAACACGAAAAATTCGTGGTGTTGGATTACCCGGCTGAGAACGTGGTGTGACCGTGCCAATTTCAATAAAACCAAAACCCAATGCTGCTAACGCATCCAAATATTCACCATTTTTATCCAAACCAGCAGCCAAACCGATAGGATTTGGAAATTCAAGTCCCATGACTTTTCGGATTGGGCAATCAATAGGTTTGTTATTAAGCAATCCAAATTTCTTGGCTTTCTGAATAGCGTTGAATGTAATGCAATGCGCTGCCTCTGGATCGAGTTTAAACAGCAACGGACGAAGAAATGAATATAACATCGACTAATTCTATCTCGAAAAGAGGATAAGTCTAAATAAGATTAAAAAAACATCTTTTAGAAATCCACAGCCAGATTAAGCTGTGTTGCCGCTGTCATCAGTCGTTTATCATGAGTCCAGATTCGAGTATGACCAGCCAGTTGAGCGGAAACCAATAAATGGATGTCGATCAACCCAATGCCTCTGCCATATAAACTATGTTTTTCAATAAAATGATGGACTTCATCTGTAAAAGGAATAATCGCTTGCGGCAGGTTATCCAACGCCGTTAAAATTTCTTCACGTTGTCTTAAGTACCCTAAAGCCAATTCACCGCGAACAAAGGGATGACAAAGTACTCTATTTTCATTGAGTATGCGAACAAGATTTTGATCACTGTTGCGTAGGTGATTAATCCAGACCGAAGTATCGACGAGGATCATCCCTTTACTTAAACATTCGTTTGTCTACGAGGGATTGGTTTTAGCTGCGGTTCGCTGCCACCCAGGCTCGCCAGTCTTTTTGCACTTTCCCGCTCAATGAGTGCTTTTAAGGCTTCTCTTACCAATGCAGATTTTTCTTTCACATGGGTCAATGACTGCGCTTTTTCCAACAATTCATCATCAAATACGATAGTCGTTCTCATAAAAAGTCTCCAAAATCATCATTGAATGATGCGCTTTTTAGTGCATTAAAGCAAGAATTTTTTGCTGGTTAGGATTGAAAAAGGGGCATAGTTTGTGGAGAAGCACGAATCTCAACAGCACCAAATACATCATATAAACCCAGATTATCAACTAACTTCATAATTCTCCAAAAAAACTGACAAATATTGAGTCAAACATGTAAAAATAATTTACACTAAGTGTCGAAATTCTTTACACTTATAATCATTGTTAGAATTGTTATTAATCTCGTATATATTTAGTGGTTCCAAAATTCATAAATTAGAGCAAATAACTGATAAACATATATATTTTTTATCTATTACCAGAATAACCACAGCCGCCATTTAGCTTTTATCATCCAATAAGGCCAAAATATTGGTTTTAAAATTCAAAAATTTGTAAACAATAACTTACACTTTCTGTAAGCGTCTGCATTACATTAAGACGGAACGTCTTTTACGGGATACCGCTCATATTGATCAGTAACTGAATCAGTTTTTTACTCATAATACCCATTAAATAACAATTTGTTGTATCCAACCATCCGCAGCGTTGAAATTATTGGCATTATATTTGCTTTCAATGATTCACAGAGCAAATCAATTCCTTTTCTGCTTGACTCATATTGAAGGCTTGCTCTAAATAGCTATTCACAAATAACAAAAACTCGGAGTATTACAAATGAAAAAAATAATCACATTTTCAACTTTAGCATTAACCAGCGCCCCAGTTCTAGCAGCCCCTGCATTCAACCCAGTACCACTACCCGGTGTCTTGGCATTAATGGGTATCGGTGCATTAGCAATTGTCATCGTAAATCACTTTAAAAAATAATCGCCCAAAGTATGATATTAATCACTGTGTAAGTAATCACTGTTTGCACTGATATTAACTCATTGTTTTATCAAGAAACAAAAACACGAACACTTATGCAGTAATTAATATCAATTGCTGGCATCTAAAAAGCCAAACTTTTCTAAATTGAATGTGCACGCGACTGGAGAAGTTATTTTTCTGCAGCATAGAGCGCATGCGCGTTCGATTTAGAAAAGAACAAGTTAAAACAGCAAGCACAGCTTTGGTACAAACCGTATTCTCGTTAGAACACCTAAATACCACAGGTCGAAACACAACAAATGATGGAATACTCAAGCCAACACTTCATCAACTTGGTTTCGGATACGGCATACACAAACTATTTCTTCGCAAGGCGCAGCACGTAAACAAGAATATTCCCATTGTAAGTAAAGCAGTGATAGGACATCTCGTGATCGCCCTACGGGCTAGCTTCTCAGCGCCCCGATAAATAATTAATTTAAGGCAAAATATTATGAGCACAATGACAATACGTGTAACTTCGTCAGCAGTTAACGCTGCTGGCACAGGTCTTGGACAAGGACCTGATCTCCACGCACCCAGTTTTTATGACGCGATAATCACCGACAGCACAAACCCGAATCTGCCCAATGGAACGTACGATGCCTATTGCCTGCACCCGCTTCTAACCATCAACTTTTCCCCAACGCTCTACGATGCGACAAGCAGTGATGGCGAGAATGTTGCTGATTATATTGCTGCGGATGTTGCTGCGATTACAGATACCCAGATTGACCAGATTAACTGGCTCCTAGCACAAAACTTTACCGCTGACCCCATATTTGCAGGTCAGTATAATTACGGGGAAGTACAAGCAGCCATATACGAACTCCTTGGCTATACGCCTGCTGAATACAATATTGGGATTACACCGGATATTTTATCTGATAATGGCCGACAAACCCTTGAGCGCACCGATATCGATTTTCTTGTCGCACAAGCTCAGGCTGCAATTGCAAGTGGTAATAATGTTGTACCAACGGATGCCTATTTCTCAGCACTGATTGATCCCGAAGGCAATGTGCAGCCGCTGATTGTTCAGTTACAGTCCGCTAAACTTGGTAATTTCGTTTGGCAAGATAGCAACAATAACGGTCTACAAGATGCTGGTGAATTGGGTGTCAATAATGTTGTGGTTGAGCTCTACGATAATGCGGGCACACTGATTGCCACCACCACGACCGGAGACGATTTTAGTACGGCCGCAGTTGAGACTGGGTTTTATCAATTCACAGGATTGCAGGCAGGCAATTATCAAGTCAAGTTTGTACCACCTGCCAATATGGCACTAACCGTCAAAGATGCCAATAGTAACAGTCAGGACACGTTTGATAGCGATGCATACACCACTACAGGATTAAGCGATATTATCAGCCTGGCAGCAGGTGAATCCAATCAAACCATTGATGCGGGGCTGGTACAACCCACACCTGAACCTGCTTCAATCTCTGGTTTTGTCTATTGCGACGATAACGATGATGGTGTGAAGGATGCCGGTGAAGCTGGTCTAAACGGTGTCACCGTTCAGTTACTCAATGCTGCAGGCGTCGTGATTAGCACAACAACTACGGGCGCTGATGGTTCTTACTCTTTCACTGGACTGGATGCAGGGACTTACAGTGTTGTTGAACCGAACCAACCAGCGGGCAAAAATGACGGTCAGGAGACTGCAGGTAGTACCGGTGGTAATACAGACGTTAACGACAC
>JAHZIU010000333.1 GCA_022601315.1 Betaproteobacteria bacterium | reverse complement strand
TCCTTCCCAATAACCATGAGAGTCAATAACTGTAAACCCAGAAAATCCTTTTCCTCCTTTTTTATAGACTTCAGTTTTTACAAAGTAGGACCATTGCTCATTGGTGACGTAATCCATTCCGCAAAGTTTATCAGGAGCGACATCCCGTCCAAAAAACAATCGGGTTTCATATAGTCCTTTCATTTCAGCAAAGGCTTCACTGGGACTCATCGCCAGGATGGCCGTGGCCGAGAGAACAAGTGCCAGAGCAACTCGGCCTAGAAACCATTTCCAGGATTTGATCGCGAAGGTGTTGATTGTCATGGTGTACTTTCCTTTCTTGGTTGAATCGTCGGTGGTTAAATTGATGCAGTGAATCGATGTGGTAAGAGTTGATTGATATGTCAGTGGTTGGTGTAGGAGGTGTTGAGAATCCACTCGTTTGGCGCGAGCCACAAATATCTGAATACAATGCGAGCACCGGAGTCTATAAAAGTAGTCCGCTTATCTGACCCCGCTATCCACTTGTGCCTCCGTCTTCATTTGTTGCGAATTTTTTAATATACATCGCTTTTTAAGGCAGAGATATTAGCCAAAAGGATTAGTCCTTATTGCTAATAGACAGAGTAAAGCAGGATCTCTAAAGTAATTATTACTGCATGCGATATCCACATGACCTTATCTTATGTTGCTTGCATTTGATCCACAAATTTTTATTTTAGGGGGTGTTTTAATAAAGATAATATTCCATCGAGTCTAGTTTCATTGTTGTGGGTTCATTATTGAATCCGGTTCTAGTTTTTTCTAGTTAACTTAAAGATAAAAGGTAAAAAAATGGCTGATATTCAATTAAATCTCATCAATCAAGCAGGGGATGTCAATAACAGTGACTATGTGATCTTTCAGAAGAACGCTGCCACTGATGTTAATGTCCAATCTGTTGCCTGGATAGTTGTTAAAAATCTGGGTCACAGCGACAACCATCCTTTCATCTATCCCATGGAGTTTTTTGTGAGCTCAAAGGACTCCGATGGCAACTATATGCCGCAAATTGCAGCACAGAACGGCGATACTTACGAGGTCGCCATGGCTCGTTCAGGCCATGTGTTGCGGAATTTTCCTACGCCAGCGGCAAATCCGACCGAGGTGGAAGTGTGGAATAACCTGTCCTTGGGTGCCGTAGATGCACAGATTTACCGCGATGGAAAATTATTGGCCACGAAAATAAATGTGGCACCCGGCTCGAAAGCAAATTTCCAGTTTTTGCCAAAAATATTTATCGGCACGGTGTCTCAGGTGAATCAGGGTACGGTAATGAATTCTAATGTTACCGTGCAATATTTGACTGAGTTGGATTTACTCGGTGTCTCTAGTGCTGACATCATTGTAAGTGGCGGCGGTGCGGGCCCGAACGCGACAGCGTTTAAATTCACCCTAGCCAACGTTACTTAAGCGGTCAGCTTTAGAGTGGTGTTATGCGACGCCTGGAGTTCGGTTTGCTGAAAAACTCAGGCGTCTTTTTGCTAGTTCCTTAATAAGTAAAATCAAAAACTGTGAGATGAAACACATGGCAAAAAACGATAAGTCAAAAAATGTGACAATCGGTTCGTCCGCTAAAAATGAGATTGCTGAGTCGGCGGCAGTCACGCCAGCTATTACAGGGATGGTTGCTACCACCAATACAGCAACAGTAGAGCCACCCATTACAGGTATGGCGGTGACAACGGATGTAGCAACAGCAGAACCGGATTCGACAGGGATGGCTATTACAGCTAATGCAACCGCAACAGAGCCAGTCGCCGCTGGGAAGGCTGTTGTCTCCAGTGTGGAGGAGGTGAGTAAATCTATTTGTTGGCAGTCCGGCGATTGGCAAGAGAGCATAGGCACCGTCCCTCCTTATAATGGGCTTGAGGTTCAAGCGGCTCCTAAATACGGCAGTACGGGGTCGTTAGAAAGCGTCACTGTTACTATTATCGATTACACCCAGATAAAAGAAGGCGCTAAAACGCTCCATGTTTTTACCTTGATCCAGATAACAAATGAGACGGAAAGTCTTATTAGTAGGCCGCGGACGCTTAATTCCACATTGAATGGTTGTATTAAATTCCGATTGCTTCAAAGGGCGCCGGATTATGCCAATTTGTTTTTAAATCTGACTTATGGATTGGCATCGCCCAGACACAAGAACGTGCAAGGCTGTATTTTGCAAGTTCCTTTGGCAGCCTAGGGCTTACCAGTGACAGCTTCAGCACAGCTGCGTTTCGTCAACTTATCCGACGATGGCGGTATATCCAATATCGTATTTTTTCAGAAAAATGCCGCCTCCATTCTTGGCAGCGGCATTGCTTGGCAAGTGGTGCGCAACTGTGGGTATCGCAATTATTGCCCAATTTTCTATAGTTTGGATACCGACATCAATATGGTCGATTGGAACGCAAACCATTCCGAAAGACAGGCGGCACGTCAGGGCAATGTTTTTCATATTGCGCCGAAACGTTACGGAAAATGCTTATCAATCGTGCCGCATGACGGTTATCCAACGGAAATATGGGTGCAAAATCGATTAAGTCGGGGAGCTGTGCATGCGAATTTGTACCGTTCTGGTTGTTTGGTTGCCCAGCAGCGTAATGTGATTCCTGAGCAGTGGGCAAGGTTTGATTTGCCGCATCAACTTTATGTGGCGGTAATGCCGGGCGTCAAGCAGGGCGAAGCCATTCCACCACATTTTTTGTCAGCGCCCGCCACGGAGTTTTGCTTGTATGGGATTGTCAGTGCGGACATCATCATGCTGGGCGGAGGGCGAGGCGAGGATGCAGTTGCCTTGCGTTTTGAGATGACGAATGTGGTGGGGTAATGAAGGTGAATCGAAGTTTTTGAAAATCTTAAGTGAGGAGCACGAAGTGTGTCGCTTGTGATGGATGTTGATGTTGTAGCGAATACTGCAATGCAAGTGGATGCAGAAAGCATAGTGCCGACTATGGTTGCCATTTCTTTTTTTATTTTATTGAGGATCTAGACATGACAAAAATACATTTTTCCATGATATCAGCTCTGACTTTAATGGGCCTGGTAATTTCAATCAATGCTAATGCGAAAGGTGTGACTCCGGTCACTACTGGCGCAGTAGTCCGGGGGGTAACATTACCAACGCCAGTTGTGGCACCAGCACCAGGGACATCGACCGGAAGGGACTGTGATTTTTCAGGAGAAGCGGTGAACCAAGCAGGAAAAATGACTGGCGCAAGCGTAAATTGTCAGAAGAATGGAACGCCAACAGAAGTTCTTGAAGGACTGCCCGTCAGATTTAACGCATATTGCATTACTAGAAAACCACCTAAAAGCGCTCGTTTATTACCTGCGAAGGTGCCGGGCAACGACAATCATTGTGATTTGTCCGGAATCACGCCTAAAGACGCTACGGGACAATTTAAAGGAGCAGTCTGGCGATAAAAAGCAGTTTCAAGCGGAGTGGGATTTACAAACCCACCTCTACGTTTTCTACGATGCATAAGTAAAAATAGTTGTACTTATGCTGGCGAAAAACGTTGCGAGAAAAATTTGTCGACATGATTTTGTGTTGTAGTAATACCCATTGTCAAGTTGGGTAAAGCGCAAATTTTCATGTCGATCATGGAAGTAAAGAGAAATCGTGGTACTACAATTTTCATAAGGTTGAAACTCTGGATTTAATGTCGCAAACCAGTATAGCTCAATAAAATCTGTTCCATTTTTTTAATTTATTAACCCTATGATGAGGATTTTCAATGAAACCAAAAATATTACTTAAATTACTGCTGTTGGTTCTTTTTGCGCTCTATGGCGTTGTAGCGCAGGCACAAGATAACAC
>JAHZIU010000050.1 GCA_022601315.1 Betaproteobacteria bacterium | reverse complement strand
AATTCACCAAGGCAGGAAACCATTTAGTTCAAGGCATGAAATTGCTGGATTAGCCGTTCTAATTCAAAATTTCATAACGCAGAAAAGGATGGCTTGCCACTTTGCCTTTCGGGTGTCCAGCCATAAAGCCTGCTCTGCGTTACAACCCTTGAAAAGGACGGGCCAATCCGTGCAAGTACGCCTTGTTCAGACTTCTTGACTGAACACTGAAGCCTGCATTTTGAAGTAGCACGGGTATAATAGGGTATTAGCAATTAATTTTGTTTGGAGTAATTTTTAAATGTCTGATCACTTGGAACCAGAAACATTAGCTATTCATACGGGTATTCATCGTAGCCAGTTTAACGAGCATTCTGAAGCGCTGTATCTCACATCAAGTTTTGTATTTGATAATGCAGCGCAAGCAGCGGCACGTTTTTCCGGTGAGGAACCTGGCAATATCTATTCGCGTTTTACGAATCCTACCGTAACCGCACTGGAAGAAAGACTCGCTGCATTAGAAGAAGCTGAAACTTGTATTGCGACTTCTACTGGGATGTCAGCTATCCTGGCGAGCGTAATGGGATTATTGTCTGCTGGTGATCATATCGTTGCATCTCGTAGCTTGTTTGGCGCAACAGTTAATTTATTTAACAATATTTTAAAACGTTTTAACATAGACACAACATTCGTCTCCGCAACGGATGTGAGTGCATGGGAAGCAGCCGTTAGGCCGAATACAAAACTTTTTTTTCTTGAAACACCGTCTAATCCGTTAACTGAAATTTCAGACATCACTGCATTATCTAAGGTGGCCAAGAAAGCAGGCGCATGGTTGGCTGTTGATAATTGTTTTTGCACGCCTATTTTACAAAAGCCGCTTAAATTAGGCGCTGATTTGGTGATTCACTCGGCGACCAAGTATCTAGATGGGCAAGGTAGGGTGCTGGGTGGTGCAGTTCTTGGCAATCGTGAGTTGCTTATGGATGGCGGTGTTTTTGCGTTCTTACGTACAGCAGGGCCGACATTAAGTGCATTTAATGCTTGGGTGGTTTTGAAGGGTCTTGAAACGCTTAAAATACGCCTTGATGCGCATTCAGCTAATGCCTTGCAAATAGCTCGTTGGCTAGAAACACAACCAAACATCGAACGCGTTTATTATCCTGGCTTACCTTCCCACCCACAATATAATCTTGCTGTAAGTCAGCAAAAAAATGGTGGCGGCATCGTCTCGTTTGAAGTTAAAGGAGGGAAACAAGCGGCCTGGCGTGTAATTGATGCAACGCGTTTACTATCAATTACTGCCAATCTGGGGGATACGAAAAGTACCTTGACACACCCGGCCAGCACGACACATGGACGCATTAGTCAGGAAGCGCGGGATGACGCAGGGATTACCGATGGTTTGTTGCGTATCGCTGTTGGGCTGGAAGCTGTAAAAGATATTCAAGCTGATTTGATAAGAGGCTTAGCGTAATCCTATCAAATCAGTTTGCGAGTTTTATACTTTTCATTATAAGTATAAGATTTTAAACGACCTCTACTTTCTCAATAACAACGTCCTCTAATGGAACATTTTGGTGCCCACTGCGGTCACCGGTTTTAACTTTTTTGATTTCATCTACTACCGCCTGGCCATCAATAACTTTACCAAATACACAATAACCAAAGCCTTGCGGTGTTGATTCTTTGTAGTTTAAAAATCCATTGTTGGCAACATTAATAAAAAACTGCGCAGTTGCTGAGTGAACATCTGCTGTGCGTGCCATGGCAATTGTGTACATCTCATTTTTGAGACCATTGGCAGCTTCATTCTGAATGGGTGCTTTTGATTGTTTTTGTTGCATACCGGGTTCAAATCCGCCACCTTGAATCATAAAATCATCAATAACACGATGAAAAATAGTGTTGTCATAAAAACCGCTTGTTACATAATCCAGAAAATTTTGCACGGTTTCTGGTGCTTTTTCACTGTCTAATTCCAGTGAAATAACACCAAAGTTTGTATGTAATTTGATCATAGAAGCCCCTGTTGTTAATTATTATTTATGGTTAGTAGGTTAGCTGATTGTTTATTATGTAATAGACTATTCAGTTGGAACGAGCGCGATATCCTCTATGACAACAGTCTCCCGGGGTACATCGCTACGAAATGGTCCACCTGGGCCTGTTCTTATTGCCGCTATTTTATTAACGACCGCCATTCCATCCGTCACTTTACCAAATACTGTATAGCCATATCCGCGTTGGTTGGGTGCTGTATAGTTTAGAGAGGTATTATTAGCGACATTAATAAAAAATTGTGCAGTGGCTGAATGCGGATCAGATGTGCGTGCCATTGCAATGGTTCCAATTTGATTCTTGAGACCATTTGATGCTTCATTCTCGACTGGTGAACGGGTTGATTTTTGTTTCATTGCTGTGTCAAATCCACCACCTTGAATCATGAAGTTTTGGATAACACGATGGAAAATCGTATTTTTGTAAAAACCATCTTCAACATACTGTAAAAAGTTTTGCACAGTTTTAGGTGCTTTGTCCGGATAAAGCTCAAGCGTTATATTACCAAAATTAGTTTTCATAATCACTTGTGGATTACCCGCATAGGTTGTTAAGCTGAACAGAAGTGTTGCAATTAAAACAATAAGTTGAATCGAGCGCATGTATTATCCTGTTGATAGATGATGGGGGTTGGAATTTAAGAACCAATCGCTTTCTTAAATACACATTATGCTATACTCCCCGAAATTTTTTTAATGAAAATATTCAGAATTCTATCAAGAAGATAGATGATCCTACAATTTTTTTAGTAGCGTAATGCTTAAAATTTATAACTCACTGATTAGAGAAAAGCAAGAATTTGTTCCATTAATACCCGGTAAAGTAAGAATCTATGTTTGCGGGATGACTGTTTATGATTATTGTCATCTTGGGCATGCGCGGGTTCTGGTTGTGTTTGATACTATTGTTCGCTGGTTTAAAGCCTGTGGATTTGACGTAATTTATGTACGTAATATTACCGATGTTGACGACAAAATTATTCAGCGTGCACTTGAAAATAGCGAAACCATTGAGGCACTAACAAATCGTTTTATCCAAGCAATGGATGAGGATGCGGTCGCTTTAGGTGTTGCACAACCCACGCATGAACCACGTGCGACAAGTTACGTAGAAAATATGGTTAATATGATCAGCGTGTTAATTGATAAAGCGCTGGCGTATCCTGCAAGTAATGGCGATGTATATTACGCTGTTCATAATTTTCCAGGTTACGGAAAACTTTCAGGAAAATCATTGGACGATTTGCGGGCAGGAGAACGTGTTGAAATTGATCAATATAAAAAAGATCCACTGGATTTTGTACTATGGAAATCAGCCAAATCAGGTGAACCGTATTGGGATTCACCCTGGGGCAAGGGCCGACCCGGCTGGCATATAGAATGTTCAGCAATGTGTGAACATTTTCTTGGTGAACATTTTGATATTCATGGCGGCGGGCAGGATTTACAGTTTCCTCATCATGAAAATGAAATCGCGCAAAGTGAAGGTGCACATGATCAACCTTTCGTAAATTATTGGATGCACAATGGCTTTGTACGTGTCGATAGTGAAAAGATGTCTAAGTCATTAGGTAATTTTTTTACGGTACGTGAAATTCTTAAAAGCTATTCCCCTGAAGTCGTACGATTTTTTATTCTACGTGCACAATATCGCAGCCCACTAAATTATTCAGATCAACATCTTAAAGATGCAAAACTTGCATTGGATCGTTTATATATTGCTCTCAAGGAAATTGGAGACATACCAGATTTAGCCATTGATTGGGAAAATCCAAGTGCCAAAACATTCATGGCAGCCATGAACGATGATTTCAATACACCCGAAGCCATCGCGGTATTATTTGAACTAACTACAGATATCAACAAAACAGGTTCACAACCCAACGCAGCCTTACTTAAAGCATTAGGTGGGATACTTGGACTGCTACAACAAGACCCGAAAGCCTATTTGCAAAATAATGCAAGTACAACAGATGACAGTCAGTTGTCAGTAAATCAGATCGAAGAAATGATTCAACAACGTTTAAATGCACGAAAAGAAGGTCTTTATTCAGAGGCGGATGAGATCAGACAGCGTCTTCTGAAAGCTGGTGTTATCTTAGAGGACGGTTCTCAGGGCACAACTTGGCGACGATCATGAAATGACCAAACCACGTTAATGGTCATTAAATTCGCCACAAATATAACGTAGACCCTGAAAAATCATTGAGTGGAATTATTTTTTCTGGCTCAACACCAGGAATTTTAAAAGTATTGCTAATTAGAATACTACCTGGATTCATCTCCTGACAAGCTTTTTGCCAGAGGGATTCCATCGGCACAGGTGATAGATACGCATAGACAACATCATATTGAGAGAGGTCATATTGCCAAAAATCACCCCATTTTATTCTACATTTAGAGAACAGAGAAAAACTTCTTAATTTGCTGATTAGAAAGGGTAGGGGCGCTGCCTCAACACCGTAATAAGTACCATGTGGTTGAGTTTTGCTCAGGTCATTTAACAAACCGCCGCATCCACTTCCTAAATCAATAAATGAGAACGCACGCTGTGTTGGCAATAACGATGTCATCGCATGTGTTACATCTTTACTTGAAAGATAAAGTGGCACTTGTGTTTGATAGGTTTTGCCATAAATCAGTAATAATAATATGAATGCGGCACAAAACCATATTGGTGATAGGCCAAGTGTCAACATAGCCGTTACTGCAGGTATGAATAATAGGTGTATAGGTAACCACCAGATGGGCATTTTTAGTTGATAACCAATAAATCCTGCCATTACACCCTGAAGTATTGCCCACTCAATTAAAGTTAATGGGACGGCAATAATTATTACCAGTGTACAGCTCGACAATAGTGCCAGTATTTGCGTAAATAATGCCAATAATGATGGTGAACGTGTCTGAGAAGTAAAAGACCACATGGTTTGTCTCTGTCTTATTAAACTACTTTATCAATTGGGTGGAATTGGTGAGGGAACAGACAAAACAGGTGGCGGCAGACTGATTCGGTTAGTAATCTGATCTAAGTCTGATGAATGTTCAATATCAACTTCTAGTGCGCCGCCATCCTTAGTTATGGCTTTTTCAGCCTCTTCATTCATAACTATAATACTGATTCGTCGATTAATCGGATTCAACGGATTTTCTTTGTCAAATAATACCGCTGATGATAGTCCAACAACTCGAAGCATTTTGCTTGGATCCATACCTCCTACGATTAATTCTCTGCGTGATGCATTGGCGCGATCTGCAGAAAGCTCCCAATTACTATAGCCTTTGTCACCAGTCGGAAATGGTGTTGCATCAGTATGTCCAGATAGACTGATTCTATTTTGAACGTCATTCAATGTTTTGCCAATCTCACGAAGAATTGCTTTAGTGTAGGGCTGTAGTTCAGCACGCCCACTGGCAAACATCGGCCGATTTTGTTCATCAACGATCTGAATACGTAAACCATCAGTTGTTATGTCAAGAAGCAGTTGGTTTCTAAATTGCTTTAAAGATGGATTGGCTTCAATTGCCTTTTCAATCTTGAGCTTTAATTTCTCTAGCATTTGCTTTTCTTCTTGCTTGCGTTGACGCTTTATGGCTTCTCGGTCGACTTCCTTTTCTTTAAGAGTTCCTTTTTGTACTTGACCGCTCTGGCGCGTAAGGTCGGTGCCGCCACCTTGTATGATACTTGTCGCATCACCGACACCTGAGCCACCGGACATGGCAACTTTTACCATTTCCGGGTTTGCAAAATATTCAGCGATTCCTCTCAAAGTGTCTTCACTTGCGGAACTAAGTAACCACAATAATAGAAAGAAAGCCATCATAGCCGTAACAAAATCAGCATAAGCGATTTTCCACGCCCCACCATGGTGACCACCAGCAACTTTCTTGATGCGTTTAATAATAATCGGCTGTTGCGAGAGGTCATTAGCCATAAGTAGCCTTCTGTTGTATAAAGATTATTTGCGAATAAAAGCGATCAAGATTTACTTTGTTTAACATGTTCTTCCAGTTCAGCGAAAGAGGGTCGTTCTGTTGTAAACAAAGCTTTTCTTCCGAACTCAATGGCAAGTACTGGGGAGTAACCATTAAGATTAGCTAATAAAGTTATTTTGATGCACTCAAAAAACTTTGTTGATGTATGCAGTTGGTGTTCCAGTTTTCCTGACAGCGGCGATACAAATCCATAAGCAAGCAAAATACCCAAAAATGTACCAACCAGTGCTGCAGCAATCAGCATCCCCAGTTCAGTAGGTGGAAGGTGAACAGACTCCATAGTGTGAACAACACCCATCACAGCGGCAATAATACCGAAAGCGGGCAACCCATCACCTAGCTTGGCGACACAGTGGATTGGGACTTCTCCTTCTTGGTGATGAGTTTCTAATTCACTATCCATCAAGCTTTCAATTTCAAGTGCATTAAGATTACCACCTACCATTAGGCGTAAATAATCCGTGATAAATTCAGTAGCGTGATGATCTGCAAGGATAGAAGGATATTTTGAGAAAATGGGACTGCTGCTTGGGTCGTCGACATCTCCCTCAATAGACATTAATCCTTCTTTGCGAACCTTTCCCAGAATCTCATAAAGTAGTGTCAATAATTCCATATACACTTCTTTTGAATGACTGGTTTCTTTAAATACAGCAGGCAATCCTTTCAGCGTGGCTTTTATTGCTTTACTTGAATTGCCAACCAAAAATGCGCCAATTGCACCACCGCCAATCATAAGCACTTCAACAGGCTGCCAAAGGATAGCAAGATGTCCGCCTGCAAGAACATAACCTCCAAATATACAAATAATAATCACGATGTAGCCAACGGAAACCAGCATTGTTTAAACTCCTAGCGATAAATAGATAGACTAGCCTTGCTCTATTTTGAATCATTGAATGTTGCAATCGATCCAGTGGTATCAGTTCTTTTTAAAGTAAAAAAACATGAGAAATAGCGCATGAAATTTGTGTAAAAAGGTAGCATATCGCCATGAAACTAAACTTATGAGAAAGGGCAAAATTGACCCGTATTTTCACTAATTATATTGAGCTTGTTTGCAAACAGGAAAATAGTATAAAATAATCAAGGTATTGCGTGATGTGTGACAGTTTGAGTTATTAAGATTAGAAAACTATCAGCAATTGAAAAGATGAAATGGGGAAACGCAAACGTGAAAAACCATGCAATGCCTGGAAGTTATTCGAAAAATTAATGATCCACAGGAACCAGCTGCTTTACTAGAAACTGGTTTGTGTGCCTGTTTGAATTCAGATGTTGGATACGAATCGTTAGCAAACTGCCTGGTTAAATTTATCCGTTTTCTGTTATGAGTGTATCAATTACATGTAATGTACCTTTAACCAACAGATCCATTTCTTGCTCATTGATAACATAGGGTGGCATAAAATAGATGGAGTTTCCCAAAGGACGTAAAAGTATTTTTTGTGTCAATCCTGCTGCAAAACATTTTTCTGGAAAATCAGCATCGTCAGTCTCCACTTCAAACGCCCAGATCATGCCGCAATTACGAAAATCTTTAACTTTGGGATGTGATGCAAGTGGTTTGGTAATCTCATTTAAATAGTCAGCTTTGATTTTATTGCTTTCCAAAACCTTGTTTTGTTCAAAAAGATCCAGTGTAGCTAATGCCGCACGGCAAGCTAATGCATTGCCCGTATGAGTATGAGAATGTAAGAATGCGTGCGCAGTTTTATCTTGATAAAAAGATTGAAAGATATGATCCGACGTCATCACGACTGAAATGGGTAAGTACCCACCACTGAGTCCTTTAGATAGACATAGAAAATCCGGTGTGATTTTGGCTTGTTCACATGCGAACATAGTGCCGGTTCTGCCAAAACCCACAGCAATTTCGTCGGCAATCAAATGTACCTGATACTGATCGCATATTTCTCTGGCGCGTTTTAGATAGTTGGGATGGTACATACCCATACCCATTGCACCTTGCACAAGTGGTTCAATAATTAGCGCCGCTGTTTCAGCATGGTTTTTTGATAAATATTCTTCTAGTGCTGTTGCAGCATTAAGGGCATGTTCTTCTGGGGAATCACCGTTCTGCGCATAACGCCAGTCTGGCGTGGGCACATGATTACAATGACGCAAAAGTGGCGCATAAGTTTTTTTAAAAATGGCCACATCGGTAACTGACAAGGCTCCCAATGTTTCGCCATGATAATCATTTTGTAAACTGATAAATTTGTTTTTTTGTGGTTGATTATTTAATAACCAATAATGAAAACTCATTTTCAAGGCAATTTCGATGGCTGAAGCCCCATCACTCGCATAGAAACAATGGCCCAAGTCTCCCGGCGCTATTCTTTTAAGCCGTTCAGATAGTGCTATGACCGGTTCATGTGTAAACCCAGCAAGCATGACATGTTCGATCTTCTCAAGTTGATCGCAAATGGCTGCATTAATATACGGATTAGTATGCCCAAATAGATTAACCCACCAGGAACTGATCGCGTCAATATAACCTCTGCCTTCCGCATCATATAACCAGACACCTTTACCACTAACAATTGGGACCAGTGGATAAGTTTCATGTTGTTTCATT
>JAHZIU010000332.1 GCA_022601315.1 Betaproteobacteria bacterium | reverse complement strand
ATATAGGAAAGTTTTAATTGATTGAAGGGAACGTTGTATTAAATGAGTGAAAAAATAACAATTTACCAGAAACCAACCTGTAGTAAATGTAGAGCAACACTTGCTATTTTAGATGATAGTGGCAAAGAATTTGAATCTGTTAATTATTATGAAACACCTTTAACTGTTGAAAAACTGTTAGAGCTGGTGCAGAAGTTAAATGTATCTTTGCGTGATGTACTGCGCAAAGACGAACCTTTAGCACGTGAATTGGGTGTTATGACCATGTCAGATGAGGTGTTGGTTAAGGTAATGATAGACAACCCGGATCTTATTCAGCGGCCGATTGTAGTACGTGGTGATAAAGCTGCATTGTGTCGTCCGCCAGAGAATGTCAAAGCATTGCTTTAGCTAGCCGGTGTAGAAAGAAGTAGTAGTATTAAAGAAGCCGCATATTGCCAAGCAATATACGGCTTTTGAAATTTATCTTGGCTTCAGCTTTTTACATAATTTAATCAGCTTCAGGTGACGCAGTAACTTCAGGTTTTTTCTCTACAACCTTTGCTTTTTTATTATTACTTGCACGCGCTGGTAGCTTTTCTCTAATACGTGCTGATTTGCCAGAGCGGTCTCTGAGATAGTAAAGTTTTGCTCGGCGAACTGCGCCATAGCGCTTGATTTCAATATTGGCAATCAGTGGCGAATAGGATTGGAATGTACGTTCTACGCCTTCACCGCTTGATATTTTACGAACGGTGAATGCGGAATTAAGGCCGCGATTGCGTTTGGCGATAACAACACCTTCGTATGCCTGCACGCGTTTACGGTCACCTTCAACCACATTGACGCTAACAACAACTGTATCTCCAGGAGAAAAGTTAGGTATGTCTTTATTCAGACGATTAATTTCTTCAGCTTCTAATTGGTCAATTAAGTTCATGTCTATTTATTCCTTTTTTGCCATCTCATTCTACCTGGATTTACAGGATTGTTTAAATTCATCTAGAAGTTTCTCTTCTTCATTTGTCATGCCAGTTGTAGCTTTTAACGCCAATAAATCTGGGCGTTTTAACCAGGTTCTACCAAGTGCCTGTTGTAAACGCCAGCGCCGTATAAGCGCATGGTTTCCTGACAGTAAGACTTCAGGAACATTGCTCCCCTGATAAACCTCAGGCCGGGTAAAATGTGGATGATCTAGCAGTCCGTTTACAAATGATTCTTGTGTTACCGATTCTGGATCACCTATAACTCCTGGTATTTGTCTTACTATACTGTCAATTAAAACCATTGCTGCTAATTCACCGCCAGAAAGAACATAGTCGCCAATTGAGATTTCCATATCAACCTGACGCGCAATCAAGCGATCATCAATCCCTTCATAGCGACCACATAAAAAAATCAATCCCTGCAGTTTGCTCAATTCAACGACTTGGTTGTGCTCCAGTCGGCTTCCTTGAGGAGAAACATAAATAACTTTTGGTTTTTCAATGCCAAGTACCACTTGTCTGGCTCTCGCTTGGTGAATGGCGTCTTCTAGTGGCTGTGCCATCATAACCATACCTGGGCCGCCACCATAGGGACTGTCATCTACCGTGCGATGTTTATCTTTAGTGAAATCACGAGGATTCCAGGTGTTGAGACGAAAAATAGTATTCTTATTTGCCTTTCCTGTTACGCCATGTTGGGTTATGGCATTAAACATTTCTGGAAATAATGTGATGACATCACATTCAAAAGGCATTTTCTGCTACCTTAATAGTCTAAACCCCAATCAACAGTTATACGTGCTTCCTTTAAATCAACTTTTATGACAGCTTGTTCTATAAACGGAATAAGGATTTCTTTTTTGTTTCCATTACTCTGTTGTACTCGCAAAACATCATTTGCGCCTGTTTCATAAAACCCTATCGTTTTACCTAGTTTCTCATTTGCTAAATTAACCACTTCAGTGCCAATTAAGTCAGACCAGTAGTATCCAGATTCTCCGTTTTCTGGTAAGGCTGGCAGCTGATCGCGTGGTATTGCAATTTGCATTCCTTTTAATTGTGAAGCCTGTGTGCGATCTATGCACTCCTTTAACTTGGCATTTAGTGTGTTGCCATTAATGTGACCCGTGATAACTTGCATTTGTTGCCAGGCGTCATTTTCTGTGCCAAGCCACCATGTTGAATAATCTAATAAGCGGTCAACATGTTCAGTATAAGTGTTCACTTTAACCCAACCAAGAATACCAAAAGGACCCATAATATGTCCCATGACAACCATTGGTATTGTTGATGAAGTTGTTTTTTTTGGCTTAGTTATTTGCAGGAGCTTCCTTGTTTGCTGCAGATTGTTTTATAAGCCTTGTTACGGTGCTGGACAGTTGAGCGCCTTTGGATTGCCAGTAAGTAATGCGATCCAAAGAGATACGCAGCGCTTGCTCTCCACCCGTTGCCCTGGGGTTATAAAAGCCAACACGTTCAATAAACCTGCCGTCACGTGTGTCGCGGGAATCTGCTACCACCATGTTAAAAAAAGGGCGTTTTTTTGCCCCGCCTCGTGCCAATCTGATAATGACCATATTTTTACCTATTATTACAGGAGTCTGGATTCAAAGAACCCTAAATTTTACAGTAATCTATATGCTGCTGACAAGTGGTAAAATAATCCTATTTGCTGGGGAATGGAAGCGGTGAAGGGTTAAATGTCATGAGCTAATTGATTTGCTGCGTTCTTCTTTAAATAGTTTTTGCAAAATTGTGCTTTTAAGGTGTGTGTTATAAAAACCAAATCTGAAATTTTATCTGATTATATTGTTGAAGAAGCAAATCGTTGTGTTTCATGTGGGCTTTGTTTGCCGCATTGTCCTACCTATCGATTGCTAAAGTCGGAGGCGGATTCTCCTCGTGGGCGTATTGCGTTAATGAATGGTGTTGCCAATGGGCATGTTTCCATGAATGAACGTTTTATTTTACACATGGATCGCTGCCTGACATGTCGTGCTTGTGAGTCAGTTTGTCCGAATAATGTTGCGTATGGACAATTAATAGATCATGCCCGTCATTTGATTGCGCAGTCACAATCAGTCCAGAACAATGGTGTGAGAGAGAAACATAAATCGAAAATACGTATAGCGCTGGAAAAGCAATTGATTCTCAAACCCTTTCGTTTTGATCGTTTGCGAGGATACTTCTATTTTCTCCAAAAAAGTGGCCTGTTGCGTTGGTTGTATAAATTTAAATTATTGAGAGAATCAAAGTTAATT
>JAHZIU010000331.1 GCA_022601315.1 Betaproteobacteria bacterium | reverse complement strand
CAGTGCTTCACCTTCGGCTCTGAGTACTTGGGGGATCTCGACATGCCAACGCTCAAGTGCTTCATCTACTTCAACTGAGATATTGGCGAATTCAACACCTAGTAAATTACCCAACATGGCAGGAATGAACTGAGCCATCCACCCTCCTACCTGGCCTGTGAAGATCATTTGAAGCGCTTGTCTCTGCTCTGGATTAGCGGCAGCATCGAAATAGACACCTGCATCTAGTTTGTTCCCTTCCCACACATTTCCTACTACCGCGGCGACGATAACAACTTTTAACCCAGACATATCCAGCTCACCATAGTGGCCTGATCCAATCTTGTAAGCAAAAAGTGCATCACACGCATTGCCGGTCGGCGCTTGCGCATAGGTGCACGGGCAGGGAATATTGCACGAACAGACGTCAAACCAGTCACCAATGATGCGCCAAGTTGGGATTATTTCGTTGGAAAATTGTGTGCTAGTATTCACTCGTTATTACCTCAGGAAAATTTTGGATTCACTATGGATTTAACTTTCATTAGATTTTTTTTGTACCGTTTCGCATATTATTAGATCTGAATATACTGAAAGTCAATATTTTTATTCAAAATGGCACAAAATAGTAAAAATAAACGCGGTCGACCGAGGGCTTATAACAAAGAAGTTGCGCTCAAATCTGCGTTGGAAGTTTTCTGGAAGTATGGCTTTACTGGCGCCAGCTTAGACAAGATTAGCGCTGCCACACAAATGAATAGACCGAGCTTATTTGCTGCATTCGGTGATAAAAAATCGATCTATCGGAAGTCAATGGAGCAATTTAATCGAGATTTCTTTAATGATCTCGAAACAGCATTGTTCAATGATCTAAGCTTAGAAGAAGATCTGGTAAATTTTTATCTATCTGCACTGTCCGTGTATCAGTCAAAGAAAACCGGCCCACTTGGATGTCCAGTCATTTGCACTGCCACAACGGAAGCTGCAGTAGATAGCGATATTCAAATCGATCTAGCCAATGCACTTGATCAAATTGATCTGGCGTTGATGAGTCGTTTTAAACAGGCCATTGAATCAGGCCAACTCTCATCGTTAAGTGACCCTGAGGAACTTGGACAACTCGCTGCTGCACTTCTGCATAGTCTTGCTATACGAACACGGGCTAAACAGCCAATTTTTGAAGTTGAGCGCTTTATTAAATCCTCTGTCGCAAAGATTATTGAAAACTCAAGATAACAAAAGGTACAAACATCCTGCATGCGGCTCCGCACAGAGCATTTCACTTAGAGTGATGAAGCTTGATCCATCCATCGCGTAACGCATAAAGTCCCTGACATTTTAGATAAGCATTGGATAATGCCTGCTGTATTCCTGGGATTTTCAAGCTACGCCTTGGGCCTTTGCTGGTAATGCCGTACGCAACTGCTGATTGAATTCGAATACCACCAACAAAAGTGGCCAGAGTTATCGATATTCTCCATAACAACTCATATTAATCAGCGCACATAAATTATCTGATTTTTATATGGCTTGTAGTTGCTTCCCCTAAATCTTTCTGGTGTATTTCAGAAACCAATAACTCCGACCGTGTTGATTGAGCACCGAAAGTAAAGCAACACGAATTCCTAATTTTTATTCTGTAACTAGCCAACTTTTATGTATTAGTTGGCTAGTTTTTGGTGGATGTGTGGTTTTAAAAACGACCTTATCATTCTGGTGTGATATTAGTGCTGTTGATTTATTGAACCTTTCTTAGTATGATAAAATCATACTAGCTGTGAAGGGTAAATATGAAATCATGATGAAAAATACCGATAAAGCCGAGAAAATCAGCATCACATTGCCGCCAGATATGCTGAGCCTAATTAAAGAAAAAGTAAAAGGAGGTGACTACGCTTCAACAAGCGAAGTTATCCGTGAAGCCATGCGTCTGTGGCAAAAACAGGAAGAAGAATATCATGCTAGATTATCCTTACTTCGTGCGCGTTTAGAACGCTCTGCACAAAGTGGGGCGCCTGTACCTTTGGATCAGGCATTTGAAGTGCTAGAGCAAACGCATAAACAACGTATGAAAGCAGCGGGTAATGAAACAGTATGATGTCTACCTCATGCCGGATGCTATAAATGACCTGAATGATATTTATGAATATATTGCAGATGAAAGTGGTCTTCCAGAGGTTGCATGGTCTTATATCGAGAAATTACGAAACAAATGTTATGACTTCAAGACCGCTCCTATAAGAGGACAAAAACGCGATGATTTACGTGGAAATATAAGAATTTCTGCGATTGATAAAAATGCGGTGGCTGCCTTTGAAGTTGATGAAGAGAAACAATATGTCATGATCCTCAATATTTTTTATGGCGGTAAAGATTATGAAACCATTATGCGTGACAGTGAGAACATATAAATAATGCAACCAAAGGGTCAGCAAACGAGAGCGGGGTCGGGTCTAGACTCATAGCCTACAAATATAGACTTGACTTAGGACGGCTAATGGGCGACCCCGTTGTCCGACCCAAAAAATTGCAGGAAAAGTGTCAGGACAAACATTACAACAATTATTGGAAGTTAACATAATCAATATGTATTGATGCCAGGCTTGTTAACTTTTTAGTGCAACAAAACCAACGCATCTCTCTCATCTACTGAACAGCCTCCTAGTCACCCTGATCCTTATAAGGCGCATTTAAGCTACCCCGGATATCCCCTTCTTTTGAAAATATCAATATGACATTATGATATCGGGCATTGAGCGGCATGTAGATATAATCATCAATCTCATTTTCTGATTTTGTTAGAAAGGTCTCCAACTCGTTCTTCATTTTCTCGTTATGCGAAATAATGTCATCAATATTTATTTGATTTGAAAATATTTCATCTTTATTTTCCTTGAAT
>JAHZIU010000330.1 GCA_022601315.1 Betaproteobacteria bacterium | reverse complement strand
GACGGGAATAAAATCTTGTGTATCAAGTAAGGCGATTAATGATGGGTCGATATGTTCAATCTCACCAACCTGACCAATATTTATCCATTCACCAATTTTATGATTGTCCGCCATTAATAGTTTCTTGGCACGAATAAATGCGCCGTCTTTGCCGGTCAAGCCAACGGCTTGCCCGCCCTGGCGATTGATGAGGTTAACAATGTCTTTGTTGACCAGACCGCCCAACACCATTTCAACCACATCCATTGTTTCAGCATCGGTGACACGCATGCCCTGGATAAACTCCCCCTGTTTGCCAACACGTTTTAACATGTCATCAATCTGTGGGCCGCCGCCATGGATAATGACAGGATTCATACCGACCAGTTTAAGCAATACGACATCGCGGGCGAAACCTTGTTTAAGGTTTTCTTCCACCATGGCATTACCGCCATATTTGATAACGATGGTCTTGCCGTGAAATCGTCTGATGTAAGGTAGTGCTTCAACAAGAATTTTTGCTTTGTCTTGCGGTGTGGAATGGGATTGCGGCATGGTTTTATTCTGTAATTAGTGGTTTATTTATTGGGCGATTTGCAGGAATTTATCGCTGCTAATAATTTGATGCAGGCTAATTTCTCGCCATTGCCGTTGTTCTTTGTCCATATAATACCTGTATGTATCATTATTCTTGGCATTCTTTGAATTTTCAATTTGTTGAAAATCAGATAAATTGCGGATGCCCAGCATGCTGTTAACCAAGAAGCCGCTGTTCATTTTGTAGCTTGCTGAAGCCAGTAAGATGCGTGACCTTGAATTAAAAGGTGTTGGCGGCCCACCCAGAAATACACCTAAATCTGTGATGCTATAAAGATTTCCGCGTACATTCATCATGCCAATAAACCATGGTTGCGTCAGAGAAACAGGCGTGATTTTTGGTGTTTGTATGACTTCGCTGACTTCATGCATATGGACCAGACAGCGATCCTCTCCCAGTGCTATTCCCAGAACAGTCGCAGAAGGTGAAGTTTGGGTCGCATTATTTAGTTGCTTTGAAAGTGAATGCTGGTACTCCTTAATACTCATTGTGCTGGCCAATATTTTCTGTGTAATGCTGATAAGTTAGTAATTATTCTGAAATCCATAGTTGGGTGGTGCGATTAGCCTCATAGCGTGGCTCACCTTTAGGGCGAGTGGCATTTGCTATTTTTTTACTTTTTTCATTAGATTGGTCATTGTTGGAGCGATCAACTGAGGCGCTAAGGATTGTCTATGATTTACGTCTTGACCTGAATACCTTGGCTTCATAATCCTTGGTTTCGGTTTTTTTTACGACTTTCTTTTTTGGTGCTTCTTTTTTTGGTACTGCCTGCTTTTGTACTTCTGCCTCTTTTAATTTTGAAATCTTTTGTAACAATTCATCAGCGATGATTGGTTTGATAATATAATCTTTCGCGCCTTGTCTTAGCCCCCATATTTTGTCAGTTTCCAAACCCTTACTGGAGCAGATAATAACAGGAATATGCTGTGTGGCTTTATCCTTTGAAATCATTCGAGTTGCTTGAAATCCATTTAAACCTGGCATGACAATATCCATCAGTATCAAATCAGGCATAACTTCTTTGGTGATTTTTAGCGCTTCTTCGCCACATGCCGCAACACCAACCTGGTAGCCGCCTTTAGTGAGAATGTTTGCTAGTAAATGCCGTTCGGTAGGCGAATCATCCACTACTAGAATTTTTCTAATTGTCATGATCCAGAAATAATAATTAAGAAGTTGTCGATAAATTTTAACTGTTTAATTCAGGAATAATTAATGTCCCTTCACAGAATAATAAAATAAATACTTGCAAATCTAAACACGAATCATAGGTCAAAACACATGATTATCAAAAGTGTAACAAGGAATGCAAACGATCATTAATGAAGTATTGGGTGGTCAGGGATTACCAGTTAATTAGTGTTATGTTAACTTATGCTTATCATGACGCAATATTCGTAAAATGGCAATTTTACTGTATTATCTAAAACGAGATCGATCAATTCCAGGGAGTAGATTAGATGCAAATTTTTCGTAAAAACTGGTTGTCACTGTTTTTATTTCTTCCTTTCATTGTGGGTTGTGTGCCATTGACTGCTTTAAGTGTTGGAGCAGGTGCCAGCACTGGTGCAATTGTTTCGGAAGACAGGCGTACCAGTGGTATGTTCATCGAGGATGAATCTATCGAATTGAAGAGTGCCAGACGGATCAACCAGCAATTGGGTGATAATGTTCATATCAATGTGACCAGTTTCAACCGGATTGTGTTGCTAACAGGGACAGCACTTAATGAAGCGATGAAAAAAGAAGCCGAAGTATTGGTTATGAGTGTTGATAATGTGCGCAGCATCGTTAATGAAGTCAAAATTGCTGAAAAACAATCGCTGGCTTCTCGTAGCAACGATACTTTAGTTACTTCAAAAGTAAAAACACGTTTCATTGGTGTACGTGGGTTTCAAATTAATCATGTAAAAATTGTCACTGAGAATAAGATTGTTTACTTGATGGGTATGGTAAAGCGTGAAGAAGCAGAAAGCGCTGCTGAAATTGCCAGTTCAACGGTTGGTGTAGAAAAAGTGGTAAGAGTCTTTGAATATTTAGATTGAATACTCCGCGCCTGAATATTTATGTTGCCGGTTGATCTCGTTGCAGATTTGAGTGCTATTTTCCCTGCGGATCGTTTTTATACAGATCCTGTAGATTGCTATACCTATGCTTATGACAATAGTCGCAAAATCTTTCCGCCGGATGCCGTTCTTTTTCCACATACTGTTGAAGAAGTGCAACGCATCGTCATGCTCTGTAATCAATATGGAACTGCACTGATTCCGAGAGGCCGCGGCACTGGTACAGCAGGTGGTAGTTTGGCGGAACAAGGGGGCATCGCATTGTCATTGGAGCGCATGCTCAAAATTATTGCCGTTGACCCGGCGAATCGTGTGATTGTCGCTGAACCGGGTGTGCTCAATCAAT
>JAHZIU010000329.1 GCA_022601315.1 Betaproteobacteria bacterium | reverse complement strand
ACCACAGCCGCTTCGGCTTGCGTTAAACGTCCACTTTTACAAGACTTCTTCGAATCTTACCTTCCGTGTCTACTGTGGCCATTCCGTCCGTTTCATCTCTTATCCTCCTTGGGTAAAAGATTATCCGGACAGATTGGTTGCTACAAACACAGTTAGTCTACTTGTTCTCAACACAAAAATGGCTTCTCGCCTTGCTGAAACCTGCATTTTGAAATAGCACGGGTATAATAATGGAAATCTGTTTTGTCCTATTTCTACAATTACGCATGCCTGTAAAATGACCGGTTTACAATGTTACCTTCGTCTCTTAAGGTGGATAACACCCGATTGGAAAATATGTTTATTAGCGATTTTTGCCATGGTCGTCATGGCGCTCTCATTGTCAACTTTCCCTTTTCTTGTTCAACAAATAACGGCTAGCGTATTTATTCAGAAAAGTTCGGCCTTAACACTTACAGCATTTTTATCGATCATTACACTATTTTTAGTTTACGGTGTTGCAAATATATTCAATATTTATAGCGTCAATAAACTGAACAGCAAACTGGGCAGCGATCTACGAAAAGCCATGTTCGATAAGCTGCTCAGTCTGCCAACATACCATCACAATACGTCACATAAAAACAAAATTGCCGATAAATTTACTAAAGACATCAGTCAAGCCACCTTTGCAGCCACTCGATTGATCACCATTCTTATATTCGATTCGATAACAATTATCGGTCTGATCATATGCATGCAATTGCTCAACTGGGAACTTTCGTTCTTAATGTTTTTAATCATGCCATTGTTACTATTACTCCTACTAACAGTACAAGGATTCCTCGAAAAACCTGATCAAAAAAATATCCAGGCGACTAAAACACTGACCAACCACGTCTTACAATCAATTGAATATCATAAAATCATCAAGTTAAATAGCGCCCAATCGCAAGAGAGCCAAAACTTCAAGAAACACACTGAAGACCTACAACACACTGAAACACAACAAACTACTCTCAAAATATTTGTTTTACTGTTGGGTCAAATCATCTTTACTTTAATTTTGACAGCATTAGTCGCCTTAATTATTCAGCAAGCTTTGAGCCAAACACTAACCCTGGACCAAAGCGGTGCACTAATTGCTGCAATATTGCTACTCATCATCCCCATAAAACATATCGCAGAAATCCCTAAGTATATGCAGCACGGAGAACAAGCCATTCGAAATATATTCTCATTACTTGATCTGCAATCTGAGGAAAATTCAAATACCAACGCTAACACCACCCATAAAATAAAAGGGAGACTGGTTTTTGATCATGTTTGTTTTTATAACAACACCACAAAAAAAAACATTCTGAACAACATTAGCTTTAGCATAAAGCAAGGAGAAATTGTTGCATTGGTCTGCGCAAATCCGCATGAAAAAACTGCGCTCATTGATTTAATCCTTGGCTTCTCTCAGCCAACATCAGGAAAAATATTACTGGACAATCAAACACTCACTGATATTAAACCAACCAATTTATATGCCCATATTGCTGTGATTTCCGAACACGCCGTATTACTGGAAGACACAATTGCCGGCAATATTGCCTATGGCATGAATCAATGTACAAGCGAAGCAAAAATAACCGCTGCAGCACAAACGGCCCATGCAACAAAGTTTATTCAGGAAATGCCTGAAGGCTTGCAAACACCAATTGGTGAGAATGGAATGAGAATAACCGAACCACAACGCCAGCATATTGCAATTGCACATACATTACTACAGAATCCATGCTTACTGATTTTAGATGAGATTCCAAATCCCATTTATTTACAACATAACGATTTGCTGTATGCTTTAAATACCTTGGCACAAGGCCGCACCACACTCATCATTACAGAAAAAAATTCCGAGTGGAAAAAGATTGATCGGGTATTAGCACTCCACTCGTTGTAATGATTTCATTGCCTACGTAATGTACCATGTGATGATACAGCTCCGTAAAGCTCAAATTGACGAATTACTCATTCCTACGCTGTCAACCGTTGTTAATGATCCGATCCATTACTTGAATACTCGGGCACCCACTTGGTCAGTTCTCTGCGTAACGCCTCATCACTGAACATGGTTTCTTCATTCAACCATATGACCAGTGTGGACAACCACTGCGCATCAACCTGACGAGCCGGCGCAATGCGCAATTTAGTATGCTGCGTTGGCAATGTATCTTCACTGGCTTCCAATAATTCCTCATGGAGTTTTTCACCTGCCCGCAAGCCAGTAAATTCGATACGAATCTCATCTTCACCCAAGCCGGACAGGCGGATCAAATCATTTGCAAGATCGACAATCCTGACAGGATCACCCATATCCAGCACAAAAATTTCACCGCCTCCTTCTGCACCACCCATCAATCCTGCTTGCAATACGAGCTGTGCTGCTTCCTGAATGGACATAAAATAACGGGTCATTTCCGGATGTGTTACGGTTATAGGACCACCGCTAGAAATTTGCTGACGAAACTTAGGAATCACACTACCAGTACTCCCCAGCACATTACCAAAACGCACCATTACAAAACATGTCTGATGTGTCGAACCCTTTGCGTCACCATGCCCGGAATGTGCTATGGATTGTTGCAACGCTTGACACACCATTTCTGCCAAACGTTTACTAGCCCCCATAATATTAATGGGATTTACGGCCTTATCAGTTGAAACCAACACAAATTTTTCTACGCCAAAATCAATTGCAACACGCGCCAACACATAAGTCCCCATGACATTGTTTAATACTGCTTGCCAGGCATTCTCCCGCTCCATTAGCGGCACATGCTTATAGGCTGCTGCATGAAATACAACTGATGGATGAAATTGTGTAAACAATTGTGTTAGTCGCACTGCGTCTTTGATGTCGCCGATAACAAATGACATCTTGATGTCAGGAAAGGAAGATGAAAATTCTTCCTGAACACCATAGAGAGCAAATTCATTGAGCTCAAAAAACACAAGATGATTTGGTTTGAATGCCATAATCTGTCGACAAAGTTCCGAACCAATTGATCCACCTGCACCCGTCACAAGTATCGTTTTACCATTTAGAAAACCATGCAGCCCCTCATTGTCTAAAATAACGGGCGCCCTGCCTAACAAGTCATCCAATTCTATTTCACGAATTTGTGACACGGTTGTCTTACCACTAATCAAGTCAACATAAGAAGGCACCGTCATGGCCTTTACACCCAATTCAGAACACATTTCCAACGCATGGCGATGTATTTGACGAGGTACTGACGGAATGGCAATAATGACATGACCCACATTGAGCTTTTGCACCCAAAACGGCAAATCATTAATCACCCCGCGCACACGCACACCTTGCAAGCGTGTTCCCAATTTTATCGGGTCGTCATCCAGCATGCCAACCACATGCCAATCACGGCTACTGGCCAAATCTTTAACCAAGCTCATTGCAGTACTGCCTGCACCGATAACCAAGACCAACTCGCCTTCATAATTCTTCAAACTATACAAACGCCGTTCCTTCCAGGCGCGATAGATCAGGCGACTGCCAGACATTATCAACAACAACAACAGCGGCGCTAGAACCACAACTGCAGCGGGCATATTATCCAACAATCCAACCACATACATCAACAACATTCCACTAGATGCACCCAGCAAAACCGCAATAAACAAGCGTTTCAAATCAGACAAACTGGCATAACGCCATAAACCGCGATATAACCCTAACCACAGAAAAATACCCACTTGGATTGGCACAATCCAGAACAGCGCTTCTAATAATAATGCAGAATCAGATTGAGGAATTTCAAAATTAAAACGAAATAAATAAGCGAACCACCATGCCGCCATCACAGCGACAAAATCATGAACAATTGCGATGAATGTAGGAATACCAAATCTACCTGCAAACATGCTAGCGCCTACCAACGTAATGAGCCTGATACCAGTCAGAAGCAAACATTAGCGCTAAATAAACACCTCCCCAAATTAAGGCAACTAAACTTTGTACTGCTATATCCTGGCTACACGCCCATACAGCGCTGGCGCCAACCATCAGCATCAGGAGATAACCTGATAAGGCAGTGTTCCGATGGCCAAAACCACTTTGTACAATACGCTGGTAATAATGTTCACGATGTGCTTGCCAAATTTTTTCACCCCGTATAAATCGTTTTACTAATGTAACCGTCGAATCCGCAATAAATGGAGAAAATACCAAGATTGGCAACCATAATGACCACAAACCATCAAGCCATCCCAAGACACCCAATACTGCAGCTAAAAATCCCAAAGGGATCGCACCCACATCCCCTAGAAAAATACGAGCCGGATAAAAATTATGGCACAAGAATGCCATCGCCGCTGCAGCAATTGAGAAATTTACCATTGCAAACTCATAACTTCCAGCCTGGAATGAAAATAAGCCATAGTAACCAAACCCAATTAATGCCATACCACCAGCCAATCCATCTGAACCGTCCATAAAATTATAAAGATTAGACATCCAAATTATTGCTACAGAAACCAGCAAAACAACTACCCAGCCATAGGTGTCATACAACAATATACTAGAAAATCCAGCCGCCACCATACTTTGTATCGTCAATCGACACCAAACCGGCACATGCCAGATATCATCAACCAGTGATACCAAAACCAAAAAAATGATTCCGACCCATAGTGCGAGTGGTAAAACTACTGAAAACAATAACCATGTCACCATTACCCCTAATAACAAGCCTAGGCCACCAATACGAGGTACAGGTTCCGTATGAAGAGAACGTGAATTGGGATAATCCAATACCCAACTGGCTTTTCCTTTAATGAACCAGAATATGCAAAAGAACGTAACAACAAATGATAACAGTGACGCTGTAGCAATTGTCAAAGGAAAATCCGAAACCATAATGAAGGGATGATCCGTTTAAAACAGCAAAGGATGGATGACATCTTTTTACTACCATTAGCAAAAAGATGTCTTGGATACTGCGAATAAACCTAGGATGCTATGACATAGGATTATCTGCATAATAGCGGTGCGCAGCAGAAGCCGCCGCGCCACGCTCAACATTCAAGCCTAAATCTGAAAGCACATGTTCCAGTGCATTTAAGCAAAACAATACATTCTCAACTTTGCTGGAGGTGCCCATTAAACCAAAGCGCCAGACTTTTCCAGCAAAAGCACCCAGTCCGGCACCAATTTCCAAACTGTATTCCTCCAACAATCTCCGGCGGACTTCTTTCTCATCAATACCTTCAGGGATATAAACCGAATTCAATTGCGGCAAGCGGTATTGCTCTTCAACCAGATAACCAATACCCATAGTCGAAAAACCGGCTTTCAGCGCTTGATGATTCCGTTCATGCCGTGCCCAGGAATGATCCAACCCTTCCTCAGATAACATCACAAGCGATTCATGCAAGGCATACAGTGCATTGGTTGGCGCCGTATGGTGATAAGTACGTGTTGATGACCCCCAATAACCTAACAGTTGGTT
>JAHZIU010000328.1 GCA_022601315.1 Betaproteobacteria bacterium | reverse complement strand
TCAACCTCTTTTGTTAAATAAAGTGATGGGTCCAGAATTCGAATTCATTGATTCGTAACGCTGGACTGAGATGTAAAGACGAGTTATTTTAGGCTATTAATGTTGCGCTGAACTGAGGGAAAAATGTGTCAAAACAATAGTGGTCGCCTCGTCTTTGCTACGGATGGGTCGCATAAAAATTTATGTAATAAATGTAACTTGAATCCCTGTCAATGTTGTTTGGATCAGGAAATAATACCTGCTGAGTTGGTTCTAAAAATTAGAATCGAAAAAAAAGGCCGTGGTGGTAAGTCGGTTAGTGTTCTTTTCGAACTTCCTCAGAATGAAAAATATTGGATAGGACTTACTAAGAAGCTCAAAGCGCATTGTGGTTCGGGTGGCGCTTATAAAAAGGGGATGATCGAAATACAAGGAGATCACCGTGATAAACTAACAAGCTATCTCGAGAAAATGGGTTTCTTGATAAAGTTGGGAGGAGGATAGGGATCGTTTCTCCGGGCAGTCTTAACTATATACATACGACGATAGGGGCGGGCCTAATCTTGATTAAAGATGACGAGGTGCTTCTTGTTAAGTTGAATTACGGGAAGGCAAAGGGTGGGTGGATTCTCCCCGGGGGAATGGTTGAGCATGAAGAAACACCACAATCGGGTGCAGAGCGCGAGGTGTTCGAAGAGACGGGTTTGCATGCGAGAACGGTTTCTCCAGTGGCCGTCAGATTTAGGAAATCTGAATTTGGCATGCCGAATCTCTATTGGGTTTTTTCTGGACAGCTACCGGATGAATCACTTAGTATTTTGAAAAGAAAGCTGCGATGGCCAGCGGATGAGCTCATGGAGGCGGCATTTGTGCCGATCGAAGATGCACTAAAAATAGAAGAAGTGCGCCCCATGACGCGGTTATTCTTGTCACTTGAACAACGTCGATCTGACTTAAAGCAAATGACATGGATGAATGATGATAAGGATTGTATATTTCGTTTTGTTTAGTCGATGAGGCGGGCGTATTAGAAATTCTGTGTCATTCCTGTTAAATTAAAAGTTAAATGGAATGACACAGAATTTCTAATACGCCCATCTTGCAACAAGGAGGCCTGATGGATCGCCGTCATGATCTGGATTGGTTACGCGTCTTGCTGTTTGCACTACTCGTGCCACATCACGTTGCAGTCGGTTTTGTGGATTGGGGCGTTGATATATACCGCTTTGTCAACAACCAGTTGGCAGGTGATGGAATGACATTATTTATTTATTGGAGCCATAGCTGGCGCCTGCCATCGCTCTTTCTGATTTCTGGGATCGGGACATATTTCCTGACACGCCGCGGAATTGGACTGCAGTTTATGGGTGGTCGTATCGGGCGGCTTATGGTTCCGATGATCTTCGGATTTTTTGTCCTCAATGTGTTTGGTGGTTATGCTATTGCGGTAATGACTGGCGATCCTCGTCACTTTACTTCCTTCTGGTCGGATTGGCTGACTGAACCTGCACTGCATCAGGTGCAGCATCTCTGGTTTCTTTTCAATCTCATGCTCTATACACTGCTGTGCTGGCCGCTTTTTTCACTGCGTACACGTTTGGAAAAACTGAACCTTTCGCCTGCCATGCTTATTGCCGGCCTGGTTAGTGCTTCGGCACTAGCAGTTGCCGCTGTAAAACCGTACGCGGCGGCGCTTACCGGAGACGGGTATCAATTTGCATACTATCTCATTCTCTTTGCTGGCGGCTATATGATCGGTGCCCGGCATCAAACTGTGCTGGATTGGGCCGCACGCAACGCTTGGATTCTGCTGGCTACAGCGATTGCTTTCTTTATGGCCAAAGTCACACTACTGGCCATCACGCTTACCGCCGATATTTCGACAGGTGAAGCATTGGCAAGAGGTGGTTGGGTGCCGCTTGGTTTGGAGCCACAATATGCAACCACATTTTCGATGGTCGAAGCAGCCACCGCCTGGGCGTGGTGTATTGCCGCACTTGGTTTGGCCGCAAAATTTCTGAACAAGTCGAGCCCCCTGCTGGCCGATCTCAATCGCGCAGTCTTTCCACTTTACATCCTACATTTTCCCATTACGCTCGTGGGTCTTGCGCTGATTGCACAGATATCATGGCCATGGTGGATCGAGTTTTTTCTATTGATTGTGGTTGTATATCTTTGCAGCTGGTTACTCTGGCGCGTTGCTGATCGATTGGGTTCTATTGCCTATCTGGTAGGGGGACGCCCTATTGCACCAGTGCGTTAGATTTTTGCCTGTAATCGTTATTCCTATTCGTTTTTTGTTATTATTTGTTTTTTGTCAAAAATTATTTCATCGAGGATTTTATAATTTGTACGCATTAGACAGAGTGGAGGACAAATGATTTGATCTTGTTCGTAGTACTAAAAGGATAAAATTAAATTGCCCGTTGGCATTATGCTGCTAAATAATAAAACCATTTACAAAAGCTAAAATGAAATTTGCACCGAATGAAATATCAGACCTGACAATTGGCCGGCCACTACCATGACCAATCAACCTAAAGTTGACGATTTACTTAACAATACATTTGAAGAAATGCAGCTGAAAGTTGGCGATAGGCTACAAATTATACCTGTCGCAATGGTGAAAAATAGTAAAAATTCAACAAATCATGATTACGCTACAGTCATGCTAATTGGTTATATTCAAGATAAAACAGTCTTAACATCAGTACCACAATCACCGTATTTTAAAGCGAGTCCATTAATTGAGGGCGATGAAGTAATAGTGCGTTATTTCAGTGGTGAAAGCTTATTCAGCTTCAATGTATTTGTCGAAAAGAATATATACCAGCCATTTAAATACATACATTTATCATTCCCTCGTTCTATTTCCAGTCAAACAATTCGTAAATCTAAGCGCATAAAGAGCAATATTGAAGTGACTATCAATAACGGTAGTACGGAAGCAATAATTACTAATATCAGTTCTACAGGCGCAAAAATACAAACGGTCACAGATCTTGGAGAACCTGGTACATTAATTTCATTATCTTTTTCAGTAGGAATTCATGGACAACAATTAGAAATAAAAACCCGGGCTATGATCCGATCGATTAACTATACTAATGAAAATGACAAGGCTAATTTATACTTTGGTGTTGAATTCACTGAATTAAAGCCTGGTCAGGTCGTTACACTACAAAGCCTGATTTATCAAGAACTGATTGAAAATCGTAATATCGTCTAGTCTAAATTACCCTGGTCAACCATT
>JAHZIU010000327.1 GCA_022601315.1 Betaproteobacteria bacterium | reverse complement strand
GGCATTAATTTTTGTTTTCTTGTTCCTGGTTGCCCAATATGAAAGCTGGTCAATTCCTTGGGGGGTCGTGCTTTCCGTTCCAATTGCATTAGCAGGTGCATTGATTATGATGTGGGGAATGGGAAATGTCTTGGACATATATGCCCAAATTGGTCTTGTCATGCTGGTGGGTATGGCTTCTAAAAACGCAATCCTAATCGTTGAGTTTGCCAAAGTTCAAAGAGAACGTGGGTTGTCGGTCACTGAAGCCGCAATAAAATCCGCCCAGCTTCGTTTCCGGGCAGTCATGATGACAGCCATTTCCTTCATTCTCGGTGTACTACCATTAGTTATCGCATCAGGCGCAGGCGCAGAAAGTCGCCAGTCATTGGGAACCGTAGTTTTTGGAGGAATGCTGGTTTCTGCAATTATTGGAACGATTTTAATCCCTGCTTTCTATGTAATCATTCAATCTATGAAGGAAAACATGCAGCGACCAAAAGCCCGCCTTTAACCTAAAATCTTTAGTTGATCGTTTCATCACTGGACAATCTCATGAAACAAATGAAATATTTTGTTCAATGCCTCTCACCATTAAGGCGAACCACGCTATGACTCTTATAGCACATTGTTCTTTACTTTTTGCTGCGTTGCAATTCGTTGTAGTAACTCGTTATTACGTCTATCGGCGCCTAGCTAAAATAAACAACAATACACTCTAAGCGCCATCCAGCTGAGGATTTTAGGTTTAAGGGTATGGAGTAGGCTGGAAAATAAAAGAGGAATTTGATTGGCAGAAATAACAATCACTCCTGATGTTATTAAAAGCTCATCTGCTAAAATAGCGCCATATCTGAAATTACTGGGTACGCTACCGTTGGGTCAGATTATGTATTGTATCTCCTAGACATAAGATATAAAAACGTTGATCAAAATACCCACTTTCTTCTCTCATGAAAGACTACTTAAATTGCTCAATGTACTTATTGCATGTGGTTTTATGAGTAGTTGTATTGTATCGCCATCTACCCAATCAGACCGTGAAGTAATCAATGCTTTGGTTATAAAAAATGAAACCAGTGAAGCCTTACTGAATGTCACGTTGCGGGTACCGGAAAAACACAGAATTGTCAGGACTAACAAAGTTCTACCTCGTCAGGAATATTCTTTGGGATTTCAGGCCTCGAGGAATGAACGAGATTATGCAACCTTGACATGGACTCATCGCGATCAAACTTATACCCGTGAGATCAATACGTATATTCCTGAAGATATAGTAAATAGTGTCGCGTCACGAGTTGTAATCCGAATTGGCGAGAATGGATTCTTGGGTTCTAAAATAGAACCTTATCCAGAAGAGTACTAGTGTGCATAAAGCGGTGCTCTCTGGCTATTCGACCTTTATCGATAACATAACCGTTAGCAGACACTATTTATGAAGAACAATTTAGTCCTTATCCTCGCACTGATAGTTACCGGCACAATTGCAATCTGGGGGATTCTGGATACGAATGGGCTCTTAATATTTGCTTCACAGTTAGTAAATCTACTTTTCCAAAGCCGTGGTTGGTTCATCATGTTAACCGTTAGCATTTTGACAATTGTTTGCTTATTCCTGGCTTTTTCACAGTATGGTCGAATTAAGTTAGGACAAGACGATGAAGAACCAGAATTCTCGAAGATAAGCTGGCTGACGATGTTATTTGCTGCTGGAATGGGCGTCGGTTTATTATACTGGGGATCAGCAGAGCCAATTTCTCACTATCTGATTATTTCTCAAGTACACCCTGCCAGCGAATCGGCATTGATGGCTCTCTTTATTACCAATTTTCATTGGGGTATTCATGCCTGGTCAATTTACGCCATCATGGGTCTGGTCATCGCCTATTTCAGTTTTCGTAAAAATACGCAAATGTTGGTAAGTGCACCAATCCACAAAGTGTTCGGTGAACATCTCTGGACGCGATTGGTCGGCAGCCTGAGTGATTTGTGCGCAATTGTTGCGATTGCCATTGGTGTAAGTGGCTCTATTGCCATGGGCGTGTTTCAGGTTCAAGGAGGAATCGAATATCTTCTCAACTTTAAGAGTACAGATTTTACTTTGGCCCTTAGTATCCTGGCGGTATTGTTTATTGCCTATATGTTACCGCTCATGGTGGATTTAGGTCGTGGCATGGCGATGATTTCCAATACCAACATGTTGGTCGCCACACTACTCATGCTGTTTGTATTGCTAGCAGGCCCTACCCATTATCTTATGAGTGCCATTGTGGAAACCTTTGGTAAATATACCGTAGGATTTTTACCACATGGCTTTCGTACGTTTACCTTCCTTGACTGGCAGGGGCAAGCTTGGTTCCAATCTTGGACATTGACTTACATGGTCTGGTGGTTCGCTTGGGCACCATTTGTTGGTGTGTTCATCGCTCGCATTTCGCGTGGACGCACCATACGCGAATTTATTCTCTATGTGATTTTTGTGCCAACGCTGTTTTCAATGGCCTGGTTTGGTGTATTCGGCGGTATCGCGTTCTTCGAGGTACTCAACAATAATACGCTTCTGCTTGATGTCGTAAAGACCAATGTCAACAGCACGGTTTTCGCTGTCTTAGACACCTTACCTATGGGATGGCTGACCAGTTCTTTAACAATACTCATCGCGTTTCTGTTCATCGTGACGAGTGTTGTGAGTGCTGCATACGTGCTATCGATGTTTTCCACAGGAGGTGGATTAGAGCCTCGTATTAAAATCAAACTGATCTGGGGTGTGATTCTGGGTGCGCTCGGCGTGGTGATGATTCTATCAGACAGCATAGAAGCCGTACGCGCAATCATTGCGTTGGGGGCCATGCCATTCATATTTATCGTGTTACTGCTTATGGTCTGTCTGTTGAAAAATCTTAAACAAGAGGTCAAGAATGCAGATTGATAACACCATTGATACGATTCTGAACATTTCTGTATTTTGTTTTATTGGCATACTGATTTGGTTATATTTCAAAGACGATTCTGGACAATAAACTGATTCCTACACTTTTAGTCGCGAATATGCCCGGATCGGTCTCGTTATGGTCGTAGGCATGGCTTCTAAAAACGCAATCCTTATCGTCGAGTTTGCCAAAGTACGAAGAGGGCGTGAGTTGTCTCATTAGTCGTCGCATCAGGCGCAGAAAGTTGCCATTCATTGAGAACAATTGTCTTTGGAGGAATGCTCGTTTCTGAAATTATTGGAACAATTTTAGTGTCTGCTTTCTATGTGATCATTCAATCTATGAAGGAAAATATGCAGCAAACCAATGGCTGAACTTGTTTGTTGTTCTCTATACGGACCATAATTCAACTGAATCATCAATAAGCTTTTCTAATTCCTGCTGGGAAAAGCCTGCTTTAGCCATGGTGGTAATACCAGTTATCAATGCCATCATATGATTTGCAATAGCATGAGCGTCTATCTCAGCTGTTATTCCTCCATGCGCTTTATCTCTCTCGAGTCTTTGAACAATAGCATTGCGTAAAGAAAATAATGCTGAATTCAAAATATCATTTGACCGTTCGTCATGCTGTTCACTCTCTAAAACCGAAAGTACAACCAAGCATCCGCCAGGGTGTGATTGATTAAAATGCAAGTTTATAACGTCCATCAAAACTGCTTTCAGCGCATTTTTTGGTAAATCAGCATTGTCGAGAGATTCTGAGAAATGTATCAGGATATGCTGTAGATAGTAGTGAAGCGCTTTTTCAAATAAAGCGCGTTTATTTCCAAATGCATTATAGATACTAGTGATTTTCAATCCCATAACATGCTCAAGTTCTTTCATGGATGTGGCGGAATAGCCTTTCTTCCAAAAAAGCAGCATTGCTGATTCCAATGCACTATTTTCACTAAACGTTTTCTTCCTGGCCATTTTTGCTAATGCGCATAATCAATTAATTTGTGATTTTATAGCATTCGCTACAAAAAATCTTGACGCAAAGGAATTAACATATTATATTGTATCGATCACTACAATATAACGCTGTGATGATTTTTATCTTGGGAGAAATTTGTTATGAATAATTATTCAAAAGTAGAAACCGGACAATTGAACAAGCTGGATCAATATAAATTTGCACCTGAAGGACTTCCAGCGCCCATAGTCGGGAAGCTATTTCTTGGTGATCTTGTTGGCTTGACATCCATGGATGTTTCGTTAAACAAGGATGCTCCAAACACAGGTATGCATTTTTTTCATTCGCATAGAAATAATGAAGAGCTTTATATCTTTCTAAAAGGAAACGGAGAGATGATGATTGATGAAGACCGTTTTACTGTGACTGAAGGGAGTATAGTAAAAGTTAATCCGCATGCACAACGCGCGTGGTGGAATACCGGCAATGAAGACTTGTATTATGTAGTTATTCAGGCACAAGCAAATGGACTTAAAGCAGCAGGGTTGAATGATGCAGATTTGGGTGAAGAAAAAGTGCCGTGGATTTAACCCAGT
>JAHZIU010000049.1 GCA_022601315.1 Betaproteobacteria bacterium | reverse complement strand
GGATCTTAGTATTGAGCTGACTACGTTTACTGACGGCGTAGGTGGAACTGCTGCTCGAGTAACGGCTGGTCCTTTTGATGGCGTGACTGGTAAGGGACTTAATGTGACGTTGCAGATTGATATGAGTGATTTTTCACCACCTAATTTGCCCAATGGTGGTACGGCACCATTTTACAATGACCGAATCATTGCACATGAAATGGTTCATGCAGTGATGAACCGAAGTATTAACGTACTTTCGATGACAGGAGCGGCTGACCAGACATGGTTCTTGGAAGGTACAGCTGAGTTTATTCACGGAGCGGATGAACGTCTGAGCACAGATATTGCTGCGAGCAGCACCGCAGCTGTTGTAGCTCAATCGGTTAATTTTGGCTCTGCAGGTGCGGCCTGGGGTGGTACATCAGCCGAATATTCTTCTGCCTATGCAGCTATTGGATATTTACATCAGGAAATTAAGAATAATGGTGGCTCTGGTATCAAAGATGTGACGGTGTATCTGAATCAAAATGTAGGATCTACATTAGATGCGGCGCTTGCGGCAGTTTCGCCGTATGCAAACGAAGCTGCCTTTCTTGCTGATTATCAAACCAACGGTGCTGCATATATTAGCGGATTAAATCTAACTGATGCTGATACGGGTGCCATTGGTGGCACAATAGATGGCGGTGCAGTAAAAACAGCTGAGAATGTTATTCCAAATTCCAGCTCGAGAAGTGGCAGTAATCCATTAAGTGGTTTTAACGAAACTTTTGAAGATGTCGCCATCGCAGCTGTAGGTAATAATAAAATCTTGCAAGTCGGTGCGAATAAAGATGAGACATTGGATGTGTCATTTGGCGCAGTAAATACCGCTGCATTGAGTATACAAAATGTTGATTTGGTTAATAATGCAGGATTTGCTACTTTTCAGATGGATCTTGCATTGAATCAAATTAACTTGGAGCGGTCGAAGATTGGCGCACAGTTAAATCGTCTTGAATCAACCATTACTAATAACCAAGTCAGTTCTGAAACTACGACAGCTAGTCGCTCTCGTATTAGAGATGCGGATTTTGCTGCAGAAACAGCCACATTGACTAAAACCCAGATTCTGCAACAAGCGGCAACTGCCATTATTGCTCAAGCAAATTCTTCTCCACGTTTGTTAGTATCGCTATTGACATAGTAGCCGCTTACCACAAACTCCCAATTTAAAAGCGTAATTTTAACTTGCGTCTTGATGTATTGATTTAACCCAATCCAAAAGTGTCACATAATCTGTTTTGCCGGTAGCTAGCAGTGGTATATGCTCAGTGACCAGAATGGTTTTTGGAATACTTAGTTCACTGATTTTGTTTTCTATGACATAAGCAACAATTTTTTCCCGATTAGCGTCAGTAAATGTGGTAACTAGTACAATTTGTTCGCCTTTTTTTGGGTCAGGTAATTGTATGGCTGCGTGCAAGTAATCAGGCCATAGTTCACCGATATATTCTTCTACTGCGGTTAATGAAATCATTTCGCCACCAATCTTGGCGAAACGTTTGGCACGGCCTTTAATAGCGAGATAACCCATGTCGTCGATGGTGATAATGTCGCCGGTATCATACCACCCGTCTTTAGGTGGTTGAATTTCTGTGGGTTGACTTGCCAGATAATAGCCCATCATGACATTGGGACCACTGACCAGTAATTTGCCGCCTTCATCAATGCCGGGAACAGGTTGTAATTGATATGAGATACCAGGTAGCAGGCGACCTACTTTGCCGGGTTTGGTATGCATGGGCGTGTTTAAACTCAGAATTGGCGCAGTTTCAGTTGTACCATAGCCTTCAAAAATACGTATTCCAAATTTTTCGGTCCATTGCTTGCGTGTTTCATCACGTAGTTTCTCGGCGCCAGCAAACACATAACGAACACTCTGAAAATCATAGGCGTGGGCAAAACGGGCATAGCCGTTTAAAAAGGTGTCTGTGCCAAATAATAATGTGGCGTTGGTATCGTAGACCAATTCCGGAATAATGCGGTAGTGTAGCGGGGAAGGATAGAAGAATGTTCTGATGCCGGAGAGTATGGGTAGTAGCGTACCACTGGATAATCCGAATGAATGGAAGACGGGCAAGGTGTTAAATACGATGTCGGTCGGGCCAAAATCAATGCGTGATGATACTTGATAACGATTGGCCTGAATATTGCTGTGGCTGAGTGCCACGCCTTTGGGCATACCTTCTGAACCGGAAGTAAATAAAATGACGGCTGCACAATCGGGTGTATTTGTTTTACTGATGAAACGGTAATAAGTTTGTGGTACGGCGCTGATCAGCAGACCTCTGAACTTGTCCCATAGCGAAACTTTATCACGCAAATCCTCCAGATAGTGGATGGCTACTTGTTGCGCTTGTAGTGCTTCAATGAGATGGTTGAGTTTGCCAACAGCAACAAATCGTCTGGATGTCAGAACCTGCCGGATCCCTGAGATTTGGCAGGCCACCAGTAAATTTTTTGCTCCGGTGGCGTAATTGAGCATGGCTGGTACACGGCCAAAAATCTGTAAACCGAAAAAACAAACCAATGTGCCAATCATATTGGGCAGTAAAATGCCTACATTTTCTGCTGCTTGTGTTTGTTTGCGTAAAACGATACCCAGAATAAAACAACGAGTAATGAACTGCGCATAGGTTAACGGTTTGCGCTCAATGTCTTCCACGATAATATGTTGACCGCCATGTACGGTTTTTGCGTTCAATAAGGACTGAAACAATGTTTGCTGCAAATTATTGCTTTGAAACATCATGTTGGTCATCACATCATATAGTTTAACACCGGCTGCATGTCTACGTGTGCGTCCCCTGATATGTGGAGGCACTGAAAGTTGAACGGGCGGCATGATCGTGAGCGTTATTTTTGGGAACAAACGAATGTGTACTTTGCCGCGCAATTTAGAAAACGGCGTATATTGTGCGCCGGAAATAATAATCGGCAGTAATTGCGCGCCGGATTTTTCGGCGACCATAGCCGGGCCTTCGTAAATTTTCATTAATGATCCGGTAATGGTTAATCTGCCTTCCGGAAAAATAACGATTTTATGTCCTTTTTTAACACGTGCAATCAGTAATCGTGTGGACATGGGTGCGGTTGGGTCTAATGCAATGGTGTCGCTC
>JAHZIU010000326.1 GCA_022601315.1 Betaproteobacteria bacterium | reverse complement strand
AGCGCCGCCAATAATAAAACACTCTCTATTTGTAATACCTGATGCTTTGCTCCTCTCCAATGCTTCTTCTATTGAATTAACTATCGTTGTACCTGGCGCTTGAAAATTTGATTGTTTCGTTACGACAATATTAGTTCGTCCCGGTAATGGCTTGCCAATTGACTCATAAGTTTTACGTCCCATGATCATTGGATGTCCCATGGTCAGTGATTTGAAATGTTTCAAGTCAGCGGGCAAATGCCACGGCAATGTATTATTTCGACCAATTACCCTATTTTTGGCCATTGCCACCAATATCGACAAACGCATATCAGTCATACTGCAACTGGCGCTTTTATAGCTGGATGCGGATTATAATTTTCTAATAAAAAGTCCTCATATTTAAAATCGGTAATCCGTTTAACCGACGTATTTAATTGCATATTCGGTAAGGCTCTGGGTTGACGACTTAGAAGTTCCTGAGTTTGTTCAAGGTGATTTATATAAAGATGCGCATCGCCAAAAGTATGCACAAAATCCCCTGGTTTTAAATTGCACACTTGCGCTATCATCAGGGTTAACAATGCATAAGAGGCGATATTGAATGGCACACCCAAGAAAATATCCGCACTTCTTTGATACAATTGGCACGACAATCGGCCATCGGTCACATAAAACTGAAAAAAAGCATGACAAGGCGGCAGTTGCATTTTATCAAGATCACCAACATTCCAGGCTGAAATAATCATGCGCCGTGAATCAGGCGTTGCCTTGATTTGATCTATAACCTGCATCAATTGGTCAATTTTGACGCCCTCAGTCGATGTCCACGAGCGCCACTGATGCCCGTAAACCGGACCTAAATCACCATTCTCGTCTGCCCATTCATCCCAAATAGACACACCATTGTTTTTAAGATACTTAATATTGGTATCTCCTTTTAGAAACCATAGCAACTCATGCACAATGGACTTTAAATGACATTTCTTAGTAGTCACTAAGGGAAACCCATCCGCTAAATTAAAGCGCATCTGGTAACCAAATACTGAAAGCGTTCCAGTTCCGGTTCGATCGGGCTTCCGGTGGCCGTGATTTAAAACATGTTGTATTAACTCAAGGTATTGACGCATATAATTTTTTACTTCAGAACAAAAAGTACATTTAGAAAATTAAATAATTACCATCTATATCATTAACTACAATCATTACTGAACCCAAGCAAATAATAATGCAAATTATTCAACCCGACATCATTGAATAATTAATCAGAAAATAAACTAACGCAAATATCAATACGAATAATATAAGTCATAAAAACAGTTTTCGGATAATTCAACAAGCCTGAGACAGATGAGGCGTATATAATATACCGATGTTGTTACCCATAACATTTTAAATTTTATGACTCATAAGATCACCATTCAACAATCCAAATTTGACAGGAAAGCACTCAATGCTTGCAACACTTATTCAGAACGAATTACCTTTTGATCACACTATAAAAGCTTCACATATACTTGTAATACTACCCAAATCAGAAAAACTATCAAAAAACAACAATATTCCTGGCAAAGAAGTATTAAAGAATCTACTGGAACGACGTAATATAAAACTGAGCAAAATTAATGAAACACCCGTAAGCGCAAATCTTGATAATGGCGCCTTATGCACATGGGTCATGGTAGATGCGAATCAATCTGTATTTAATCAGCAAACTTGTATTCGCAGGGCAATCCAACAACAGTTCATAGAAAATCCAACCGAAATACACTTGGCAGTCTATGGCAGCACCAATCAAAAACATCTTTTCTCGGATCTGGCTATTTATATTACCTGGGTTAATGGCGCTGCACTGCCCGTCCGTAAAAAAACACCCGACAGAAAATCACTTGAAACAATCGTACTGCATGGCTATAAAGACGAAGAAAATTTCACAATTCAGCGCGCCAAAGCAGAAGGCAACTTATTGGCACGTGGATTAACGGTACTACCACCAAACGAATTAACACCACAAACTTACCGTGAACAAATAAAAAAACTGGCCGAAAATGAAGGCTGGAAATATCAGGAATATGATGTCAATGTACTACGAAAAATGGGTGCAGGCGCATTTGTTGCTGTAGCGCAAGGCAGCGATCCACAAGATGCGGCCATAGTACACTTGCAACGTAACTGTGATAAAAACACCAATAATAAAAGTATCGCGCTGGTTGGTAAAGGCATTTGCTTTGATACGGGCGGACATAATTTAAAACCACCACGCTATATGCAGGGCATGCATGAAGACATGAATGGCTCTGCCGTAGCACTAGGTATTTTACTGGCAGCCACTCGCGCCGATTTTCCTTTAAAGATTGATTGCTGGCTGGCCATTGCACAAAACCATATCAGCCCACACGCCTTTAAACAAAATGATGTGATCACTGCATTAAATGGTTTGACAATAGAGATTATCCACACTGATGCTGAGGGACGCATGGTTTTGGCAGATACCCTAACACTAGCAGAAAAACAAAAACCGGGCTTAATTATTGATTTCGCCACACTGACCGGCAGTATGCAAACAGCACTAGGTACAAATTATAGTGGTATTTTTAGCAACCTTGACAATCTGGCGCAAAAAGCCATCACTGCAGGAAAGAAGAGTGGTGAACGCGTCTGTGTATTCCCTATGGACGATGACTACGATGAAAATCTAGAAAGTAAAATAGCTGACACTAAGCAGTGTGCATTAGATGGCGAATTCGATCATATTCTTGCCGCACGATTTCTTAACAAATTTGTTAACGACACACCATGGATACATATGGATTTATCTGCCAGCAGTCATAAAAATGGTTTGGGGGCCGTTGGTAGTGACATTACTGGCTTTGGTGTGAGCTGGGCAATCGAATTGATACAACAAACATAAACGTAAATTGACTCAACTAAACTATACAGCAAATGCCCATCCTAAATTCGCAAGAGCAGCAGTTTCTGGCCAATGGATAACTTTCCATCGCTATTATTCCAAGCCTTAATTTCTTCAACGGTTATGCCATAGTTTCGGGCGATATGGTACAAAGTATCGCCTTTCTTCACTATATAGACTGTTAGCAGGTTATTATTCTGAAAGTGTCTTGGTTTCTCCCGGACATTAGTAATATCGGCTGTAATATGTGCGACCGTACGTGGCAGCAATATCCTCTGGCCCACACCAATTTCTTTACTCCCGGAAAAGCCGTTAATTGCGCGCAAGCGCTTCATACTTATACCATATTGCTTTGCAACAACTTCAATATTTTCAGTTTTTTTAATTTTATAAACTTGCCATGAAATCAATGGCTCATCAAAAGTTTCCAAATTAGCACTGAACCTGTCTACCTTATCGACTGGCAATAATATTGAACGTGTGTCGCCAAGCACTTTTACGATCGGACGTTCATAGGCAGGATTAAGCGCTTTAAACTCCTTCATTGAGATATCTGCAAGCTTTGCCACCAATGTGATATCCATATGATAGGGAATTTCTACTGCATGGAAGTATGGCCGATCAGGTATTGCATTCAGTTGTATACAAAAATCTGCAGGATTAGCGACAATATTTTTAATCGCTAATAACTTATGCACATGATTTCTTGTCTCTCGTGGTAGATTCAAGCTATAAAAATCTACTTGTTTACCCAGTTCGCGGTTTTTGGAAATCGCTTTTCTGACTGAAGTTTCTCCCCAATTGTAAGCCGCAAATGCAAGCTCCCAATT
>JAHZIU010000048.1 GCA_022601315.1 Betaproteobacteria bacterium | reverse complement strand
TCATTGGCCGGTTTGACGACCATTTCATGGATATGTTCGACAACATACTTGCGCTCTTTTTTGTCTACGCATTTATAGGTCGGCACATTAGGCAAAATGGCATCTTGCTTAAGATAATATTTAATCATGTCGGGCACAAAAGCATAGACCACCTTGTCGTCAGCGACACCAGCCCCCGGTGCGTTGGCCAGCGCGACTTTACCGGCTTTCCAGGCACGCATTAACCCAGGTACGCCAAGCGCGGAATCGGGAAGAAACGCTTCTGGATCCAGGAACAAGTCATCGACACGACGATAAATGACATCTACGCGTGTAAGCCCTTCGATAGTTCGCATATACACCACATCATTGTCATCGACGGTCAAATCACTACCTTCGACCAACTCCGCGCCCATTTGCTGCGCTAAATAAGCATGTTCAAAATAGGCGGAATTATAGATACCGGGGGTCAATACAACGATCTCTGGCTGGTCACCCGGGCGCGGCGATAATGCTGCTAACGTGTCATACAACTGCGAAGGATAATCATCGACCGGCAGAATACTATATTGTTCAAACATCTCAGGAAACAATCTTTTCATCACCTGACGATTTTCCAACATATAAGAAACACCGGAAGGAACACGCAAATTATCTTCGAGCACATAAAATGTACCGTCCTTATCACGCACCAAATCAGAACCACAAATATGTGCCCAGATACCGAGTGGCGGATTTGCACCCACACATTCCGGGCGAAAGTTTTTAGAATCCTCCAATAACTCAGCGGGAAAAATCTTGTCCTTGACAATATGCTGCGCATGATACAAATCATCAATAAATAGATTCAAAGCCTGCACGCGCTGCTTTAAGCCAGCCTCGACCTGCTGCCATTCATTTTTATCGATAATACGCGGGATAATGTCAAACGGCCAGGCACGATCAATTGAACCATCATCTTCGGTATAAACCGTAAAAGATATGCCCATTACATGTATGGCGGATTCTGCAGCAATTTTATATTCTTCAATATCACGATCTTTCAAGGAACGCAGATAATTAGACAATGCCAGTGCAGGTGGGCGCGGACGATTGCTCGCTCGCAACATTTCATCATAAAGATTTTTTACTTTATAGCTTCCCCAACGAATAGTCATAATGTTCCCGTAAAGTCCTATCAGAATGGAATGTACTGCTTGTTTCTTTGGTTCAAAACAGTGCCGCTATAACGAAATACGAACGCTTGTATTTATTCTCTGTGGTATTTCAATTTTCATCACAATTTGACAGATTTAACCGTTTTAATAATTCTTGCCGCTATTTTATATGGATCACCGTTAGAAGCCGGCCTTCTGTCCTCTAACCAACCTTTCCAGCCATTTTGTACTGTAATAATAGGGATTCTGATTGAGGCCCGCCTATCGGATACACCAAAGCTAAAGTCATGTATCGACGCGGTTTCATGATTACCTGTTAAGCGTTGTTCATTAAATTCACCATAGACAGCCAGGTGTTCCTCGGTAACGGGTCTAAATGCTTCACAGATTTTTTCATAAATTTCTTTAGAGCCGCATGTTCTTAATATCGTGTTGGAAAAATTGGCGTGCATACCTGAACCATTCCAATCGCCCTTAATGGGCTTGGGATGATAATCAATATAGTAGCCATATTTCTCAGTTAAACGATCTAATAAATAGCGGGCCACCCAAATTTCATCACCCGCTTTTCTAGCACCTTGGGCGAATAGTTGAAACTCCCATTGTCCACTGGCGACTTCTTGATTTATGCCCTCGAAGTTCAGTCCGGCTGCAATACATAAATCTGCATGCTCCTCAACAAAATTCCTTCCGTGGGTATTTTTCCCGCCAACAGAACAGTAGTACATACCTTGTGGTCCAGGATAGCCGCCAACAGGAAATCCTAATGGTAATTGCGTATGCTTATCCATAATGAAATATTCTTGTTCAAAACCAAACCAAAAATCATCATCGAGATCATCATCAATTCCTGCCCTAGAGTTAGATACGTGAGGTGTTCCATCAGGGTTGAGCACTTCGGTCATGACCAGGTATCCACTGGTTCTGTCAGGATCTGGAAAAATCGCGATGGGTTTTAACAAACAATCCGAAGAACCCGCAACAGCCTGCTTAGTAGAACCGCCATCAAAAGACCAAATTTGACAGTCTTCCAATTTTCCACTGAAATTATCCACCACTTTTGTTTTGCTTCTTAAGTTAGCCGTAGGCTCATACCCATCTAACCAAAGATATTCTAATTTAGATTTACTCATGTTATATATTATTGATTTATATCATTAATGTTGCACGAAAATCGGGGTTGGTTTTTGCTGGCAGTTTAAATAATAATCTTACGGATATTTTAATGAATCATTAGATTGTTGAGCAATATAATTCATCATTGTCGATGCAAAAACTAAATACCAGAGTAACCGGAAACATTCAAAACAGAGCAAATAGTGAAAAACAAGTGTTGCAATTTTAAACCCAGGAAGCATAGAAGGGGTTATGGGTTTTAGGTTAAAAAATAAACGCCCTTGTATGTTAAATACTGGATACAGGATGGACTGTCAAATCGACTCATAACGTAAAGATGCTGATTAAATCATGATTTAAAAATAAAAAGAACAACAAATCGTATGGATCCTCATGACTTGTTGTATTTAAGTTGAAAGCGCTTCAACCCATCCTTCCCGCTGAAGTCACATGAATTTCAATTAATCATGTAGACTCAATAAATATTAACGAATTCAATATCATCCGGAAAAATGAGTTTGAAGCTAAGGAAGCGCTATTAACGCTAATTAAAGGTTGTTTTAAATGCAATTGAAAATCCATCACTTAACACGATACCACTATGATGACGCTGTTTTTTTAGAACCTCACTACTTCAATTTTTACCCCCAACAACGATCCTACTTGCAAGTCGAAGTTTTCGATCTTAAGGTAGATCCTGTTCCAGATGGGCTATTTCCCTTACTGAATATTGAAAACTCTCTACAATATCAATGCTGGTTCAACAAAACTGTGAAACATCTAGAAATCAACGCATCCATTGAAGTACGCACAACGGAATTTAACCCCTTTTGTTTTTTCATTGATAAGGATGTTCTGGAAAAAAATAGTCAGGAACACTTTGGTTACCTGACTGTTGATCAGCCTATTTCGCCAGAAATGCAATCAATCTTGATCCCATTTCAGTTTTTGCCGTCTAACGAGTTGCTGACACCGGTCAATGAGATTCTCCAATTGATCAACCAGCATTGGGATCATACGGTTAGATATGCTGAAGACATACACGATCCTTCCGACTGTTTTAAAAGGAAAAATGGATCATGCAGAGACTTATCATGGATGATGATCATCATGCTAAGGTACTTGGGAATACCAGC
>JAHZIU010000325.1 GCA_022601315.1 Betaproteobacteria bacterium | reverse complement strand
TCAGATAGCTCAGGACTAAATGTCGAGGCTAAGTTGTCACCACCTGATTCAATTAAAATCAAGTCAAGATCCGGAAAGTCTGCACTCATCCGTGAGATGGCTTCCAAATTAATAGAGGCATCTTCTCTAATCGCGGTATGTGGACAGCCACCAGTTTCGACACCCATCAGACGTTCTGAAGGTAATGCTTCTGCCCGCATCAGGATTTCCATGTCTTCTTTGGTATAAATGTCATTGGTAATAACCGCCATGTCATAGTGATCGCGCATCTTCTTGCTCAACACTTCACATAATGCTGTTTTTCCTGATCCGACCGGACCGCCGATACCTACTCGTAGTGGATTGGATGTTTTACTCATTTTATTTTTTCTATTATGATAGTTATTCTAAATCGACTTGTTATACAGGCATGTTCCTGCTGCTACAAGCCCGCTCTGCTACAACCATTCCTGAGTCAATCAAGAACGATATATTCGACTGTATTGCACTTCATGCTGCATCGACAACACGGACAAACCCGGCGCCCAGTTGGACAGCTCGTCATCTTCCAGCTGTTGTGCGCGGTGCGCGGCCGCTTCAATATTCGAATGTAAAGAGAGTAATAACCGTTGTCCGGCAACTTGCCCCAATGGAACTGATTTAAGGCAGGCCAATACTTGGTTTTCAACCATGGCATATAAGTTTGCCAGCATTGCTGATTGTGCGGGTACGGCTAACGCGACTGCAGCGCATGCGAATGCAGTTGGTAAAGGCACTTCTTCTTGTGTCTCGAGTATTTTTACTAACGATTCGTCTGCAATATTCAGTTCCGCAATCAGTTTACTCAGTGAGTAGCCCATTTGAATGGTCTCTGCACGAAATTCTGTGGTATCGCGAGCCCCAATAAAATTATCCGTCCAGTAGGTGACTTGATCTGCGTCCCGTGCTGCAAAAGCTTGCAGTAATCGCCATACAATAGGCGCTTCAAAGTCAGCGACAACAGTGAGTGCATCGGCAATCCAGGCGCCAGCTGTCTTTTCATCGGTAACCTGACCGCAGTCAATAGCGGCTTCAAGTCCTTGTGAGTATGTATACGCACCAATGGGTAATGAGGGGCTGGATAAGTGCATTAAGCGAAGCAACGCTTTGCTATGTATCCCTTCTTCAACTATTTGCATTACTGCACACTTCCTATTTTATGGATAAGGCTCATGTGATCTAATTATTGATCGCTTTGAACTTATCGCTTTTTTATTGTAATGAGCTCGATAAAGGGCTAAACCTGCAGCTTCTTGTTACCGGGTGATCGATGATCACCCGGCCGTCTGATTAATTCAGACCCAATATCGAGTGTGAGACAATGCTGCTATCTCTGGTCTTCTTAGAACAAGAAATAACGCTGAGCCATTGGCAACTCTTCTGCCGGATCACACGTTAATAGTTCTCCGTCAACCCGTACTTCATATGTTTCAGGATCGATCTCGATTGTTGGGCACGAGTCGTTATGAATCATATCTTTCTTACGCAGGTTACGAGTGTTCTTAACTTCAACCAGTGGCTTATCAGCTTTAAGATGATCTACCAAGCCAGCTGCTAGTGAAGCTTTAGAAACAAACGTGAAGCATGAAAGTGCAACAGCGGTTCCATATCCACCAAACATGTAACGATAATGTACTGGTTGTGGTGTTGGAATTGATGCATTTGGATCACCCATCAATGAAGCTGCAATCATGCCGCCTTTCAGAATCATGGATGGCTTAGCACCAAAGAATGCAGGTCTCCATAAAACTAAATCAGCATATTTGCCAACCTCAATCGAACCAATCGCATGGGAAAGACCATGACAGATTGCTGGATTGATGGTGTACTTAGCAACATAACGCTTCACACGGAAGTTGTCATTTGAAGCTGAGTCTTCTGGCAATGCACCACGCTGAACTTTCATCTTAGCAGCTGTCTGCCAGGTACGAGTTACAACCTCACCAATACGACCCATTGCTTGTGAATCAGATGCCATCATTGAGATTGCACCCGTGTCATGCAGAATATCTTCCGCTGCGATGGTTTCTTTACGAATACGTGATTCTGCAAAAGAAACATCTTCAGGAATATTTGCATGCAAGTGATGACAAACCATCAACATATCCAAATGCTCGTCCAAGGTGTTCTTGGTATATGGACGGGTTGGGTTGGTTGATGATGGCAATACATTTTGCTGACCCACTACTCTCATAATGTCCGGCGCGTGACCACCACCAGCACCCTCAGTATGGAAGGTATGGATGGTACGATCTTTAAATGCATTGATAGTATTCTCTAAATAACCACCTTCGTTAATGGTATCTGTGTGAATACAAACCTGAACATCATATTTATCTGCAACGGCCAGACAGTTATCAATCGCGCCAAAAGTGGTTCCCCAATCTTCGTGCAATTTCAAGCCGCAGGCACCAGCCAATACTTGCTCTTCATTCGGTGTAGGTAGACTACAGTTACCTTTACCGAAGAAACCAGTATTCATAACCATGCCGTCTGATGCTTTTAGCATAGACTGAATGTGCCATGGTCCTGGTGTACATGTCGTTGCCGCTGTACCCACTGCAGGTCCTGTACCACCACCAAGCATGGTCGTAATACCATTCATCATGGCGTCTTCTTCTTGTTGCGGACAGATAAAGTGAATGTGTACGTCTAATGCACCTGCGGTAAGAATCAATCCTTCACCCGCAATTGCTTCGGTTGCAGCACCAATTGCCATCGTTACATTTGGCTGAATGTCAGGGTTTCCTGCTTTACCAATCGCGGCAATCTTACCATTCTTAATACCGACGTCAGCTTTAACAATACCCCAGTGATCAATAATGGTTGCGTTGGTAATAACGGTATCAACAACATCAGCGTGATTACGCTGTGATTGACCCATACCATCACGAATAACTTTACCACCACCAAATTTAACTTCTTCACCATAGGTGGTGTAGTCTTTTTCAATCTCAATAAACAGCTCTGTGTCAGCCAAACGAACACGATCCCCTGTTGTGGGACCCATCATTTCGGCATAGACCTCGCGAGAAACTTTAAAAGTCATTTCTATACTCCTTGTATAAATTATTTAATGGATACGACTACTTACTTCAGCTTACCCATCACTTTTTGATTCAATCCGTATACGGTCCGGTCTCCTGCGAGGTCGACCAGTTCAACGGTACGCTCCTGACCAGGCTCAAAACGTACTGCTGTACCAGCCATAATGTTCAAACGCATACCATATGCTGCATCACGATCAAATTGCAATGCTGTATTGGTCTCAAAAAAATGAAAGTGCGAACCAATTTGTACCGGACGATCACCACCATTCGATACTTTCATTGTTTTTGTATTACGGCCCGCGTTAATTTCAATTTCGCCAGCTTGAGGAATTACTTCTCCAGGTACTAAGCTCATGGTTTATCTCCTGTTCTTATTAAGGTATTGGGTTGTGAACGGTAACCAGTTTGGTGCCATCTGGAAAAGTGCACTCAACCTGAATATCAGGAATCATTTCTGAAACACCTTCCATCACGTCTGAACGTGTAAGAATTTTTGCACCACCTGACATCATTTGTGCAACGCTCTTCCCATCACGAGCACCTTCCAATACTGCGCAGGTGATCAGTGCTACTGCTTCTGGGTAGTTAAGCTTCAGGCCACGTGCTTTACGCCTTTCCGCAACTAATCCAGCGGTAAATACCATCATTTTGTCTTTCTCTCTTGGTGTAAGATCCATCTCTTTCTCCTCTTCAGTAAATAAATAGTTGCTTTATGTCTAATACACCTACTACTACTCCTATTTGCATATGCATTCTACCAGCTAGGTAATTCTACCTAACTAAGTAGTCCACATACGCGGTACGCTCGCTTCATGACCCACTAAAGTAGGACGAAGAATACCCCATACTTGAAGCATAATTTGTCGGGCTACTTCACTTGAATCACCTAGATAACGTACAACCACTACCGATTTCAATTGCGTGACACCAAGCTCGCCGACATCACCTGCAATTTCGCTTGCTTCTTCGCGCATCGAATCAATCAATTCGCTTGACACAGCTTCACCACTAACCACAACTAACGTTGCGCATACTGTGTAACCGGCAAGCATCAGTGGACTTTTCATGGCCGAACCGCCGCCTTTCAACTGCAGCTGTTCAAACCAAATGGGTTTTCCATCACGGTGAATACGAGTGCGCTGTGTTATCTGCCCACTATCAAAATTTTCACCGGAACGGGTTCGACCAAAACACAATATCTCGCAACCAATGAATGTGGCATCCTTTGCGAGTGTGATTTCATTGCTCAGTTGTACATGCGCACCGTCAAAAAAAATGGCTTCCTGTGGAAGCCATTCTAGTGTTGCGCCTGTTTCTACGTTGAGTGTTACTTCTTGACGTGAAATATTGCCGTTTGCTTTGTACCATTTTGTTGCACCAGGGGTGGTAACTTGTACTTTCCCTGCCGCGCCAACGTCGCTGCTAAATCTCAATTCATCGCCACCACATACTCCACCAGGTGGGTGAACAATAATTACGTGGCAGACTTCATGATTTTCACGATCAAGATAAAACGGCTTTTGAATAATCAGCTGTCCAAAGTGTCCGCGCTCCATCAAACGAGTAATACCATCGTAACTCTTAAACTTCAGAGATAACCAGGCGTCTACTGTTTCATCAGTGATGGGTGCAAAAGAACTTTTTTTGGGGGGTAATGGACTAACTTTAGTAGCGGCTTCTTCCCGCTCTACAGAATCTTCTTTGTGAATGGTCGAGGACATTTTTTATTTGTTGTTTATCATTTTTATAAAAATTGTGTCTTTCTATTATTTTTTTTATTTCCAGTTCAAACTGGAAGAAAGTCTACAATCTGCTACTACAGAGCGCTAAGTTACACCTCCTTTTAAAAAAAGTAAATAAAAAAATGCAAAAAAATAAGTATGATTTTTTTTCATTTTTTCTTATCCTTCTAACCTCGCAATATGACCACATTTTCTTGATATGCGTTGTGATGCCGCCCAACAAAAAATGCCAGAACCCCTATATATAGGCGCTCTGGCATTTTTCTTTGGATCCTTGATCGATCCTAACTATTAGACAATTACCACCCGCTTCTCACAAGAAGCCAGTGATAATATGCTAACTAGATTAGATCTGGATCTGGAACGATAACTTAAATACGTCCACTTTACGTCCGATCACACCTGGTGAATAGTTCAGGCCTTTGCTGATCAAATCACCGTGCTGATAGTACGCTGAGACACGTGCATTAAAGCCGTCAATCACATAGTTAACACCGCCTTCAATTTCTTCACGGTTACTACTACCCCGTGGTTGAACGCTGGTGAAACGACCATACGGTTGGAATTGTCCGATCCAGACTTTTTGTGGAATCAAATACAGTCCGGTCAAACTCCATGATTGTCCGTCAAATACACAGAAGCAATCATTGTCTGCAAATGCAGCTTTATCATAGCCAGCAAAAAAGCGCTTGTATTCACCGTTAAAGGTAAAGACACCCATGTTGTTTGGTAAAACTTTTTCAAACAACAGATCGGCTACCATACCAACAAAGCTACTCTTGTGTTGGAATGAACCTGCCGCGTCTTTTTGGTAAGCAATACCAAACGCAGTTGCCAGAATGTCGCCGGCTTTACCAAAGTAGGTACCGCTGGTGTAGTAACCTGGGTTATTCTCAGGGTTTAACCAGTTATAGGTAACACGACCGGCTACTTTTACATTACCACGCTGGTTCGGGCCAACATTTGATTTACGCTTTGATTTCAGACCACGGTAAACACCGACTGCGTATTGCAGGGTACCCGGCATAAATCCAGGTTCTACACTCCCCCATAAAGTACCACCGTCATCACGACCATAACGACCTGCACCGCCTACACCAAACTTAATACTAAAGTCTGCAGGGAAAAATGGCGTCTTGAAAGGATCATGCGTTGTACCATAGAAAGGACCGTTCAATTCATAACGTGTCGTTGGGACCAACATACGACCACCCCAGAGATTCAAGTAGCGGTTGTATTCAAACTTACCAATCGCGTCCAATATGGTGTATAAAATCTTTGGGCTATCGCCTGCACTTTGATTGTTACAGAAGAAACATTCGGTATTGATTTCAAATTTAAAATACTTGTGAACTTGTCCATTGACATATAAACGTGCGTTGTCAATGCTGAAGTTGTCTTTAAATCCACCGCCGCTTGGTTGATCTGTCCAGATACCAGATCCACGGAAACCCGCGCCAATCGTGACCCATTTGGTGTCATCTAATGAGAACTTTAATTTGTTGCCTTGGTTACCAACTTTAATGTCGCCTATATGGCTAACCCAGCCGTCTGCATGAGCGTCTGTTGATGACAGTGTTGTGACTCCTGTCGCCAGCGCTAACGTTAGCGCAACGCCCGCTCCTATAAATCGCCCTTTCTGCTTTTGAGCGCCGTACTCTTCTACGTGATCTTTCATTATTAAAACCTCCCTTTTAATAAACTACTTAGGCAACCGCTAAGCGTCGCCCTCTATCGTTCCTATTGATCTTTACCCAGCCCAATTTTGCACAGGATAACGCAATTGTGCACAACACATCACTCATTCGCAATAAAAAACAACATCTACACCCCCCATCCAACCCCTTCTGTCTCCCTTATGCAACAGTTGAAGAATATAAGTCACCTTCAGAGACATGGATATTATGCACCTCTCACTTTAAATTTTGAAAAGCCTCACTTCGTTTCTTTCTGCTTCTCTTCACTCTTGCCCTCGGCACCCGTCTTGCTCTCTTCATACTGATGATCTGGATCATATGGGTGTGAATGAACCAAACCACCGTGTCGGTGCAAATTGGCGCGCAAAATTCTTTTCTCGCGCACATGTTTAGTCAATGCAGCGATGCAAAATAATAACGCCCCAAACAAAACGATGGTTGCCCCAGAGGCGGCATTGAAAAGATAACTCAGATACATGCCAGCCACCCCTGTGATGGCACCAATCAACACAGAATAAATCTGCATATAACTAAAACGATTTGTCATCATTCGTGCCGTCATAGCGGGCATAATCAATGTTGCTGCAATCATGGTGACACCGACAATGTTCATTGAGGCAATAATTGATAATGTCAGCAACAAGGCGAACAATAGCTGCACTCTTTCTGTTTT
>JAHZIU010000324.1 GCA_022601315.1 Betaproteobacteria bacterium | reverse complement strand
GAAAATTATGGAGATAGCCAGTAGTGTCTTGTATCAATATCACTGAGATTGATTTAGTTGGGAATATTAGAAGCTAGTTATGGCAGAGATACGTAATTACACTATGAATTTTGGACCCCAGCACCCAGCAGCACATGGGGTGTTAAGGCTGGTTCTGGAATTGGATGGAGAAGTTGTTCGAAGAGCTGATCCGCATATTGGATTATTGCACCGTGCGACAGAGAAATTGGCGGAAACTAAGACATACCTTCAGTCTGTTCCATATATGGATCGTTTGGATTATGTTTCGATGATGGCTAATGAGCATGCTTATGTGATGGCCATTGAGAAACTACTGCAAATAGATGTACCGTTAAGGGCGCAATATATTCGCGTAATGTTTGATGAAATTACTCGTATACTCAATCATTTACTATGGATCGGTGCGCATGCGCTTGATGTTGGCGCAATGACAATGTTTCTCTATGCTTTTCGTGAAAGAGAAGACTTGATGGATTGCTATGAAGCTGTATCAGGCGCCAGATTACACGCAGCCTATTATAGGCCGGGTGGAGTGTATCGTGATTTACCGGATAACATGCCGCAGTATGCGTCATCCAAAATTCACAGTGAAAAGCAAACACGTATACGTAATGAAAATAGAGAGGGTTCTTTATTAGATTTTATTGAGGACTTTACTAATCGTTTTCCAACGTATGTCGATGAATATGAAACGCTATTGACGGATAATCGAATTTGGAAGCAACGCCTAGTTAATATTGGTGTGGTTTCTCCTGAACGCGCATTGGCACTTGGATTTACTGGCCCTATGTTGCGTGGTTCCGGTGTGGAATGGGATGTGCGTAAAAAACAGCCATACGAAGTATATGACCGAGTTGATTTTGATATACCCGTTGGTGTAAATGGTGATTGTTATGACCGCTATCTGGTGCGCATGGAAGAGTTCCGTCAATCAAACAGGATTATTAAGCAGTGTGTTGATTGGTTACGCCAAAATCCAGGGCCTGTGATTACGGATAACCATAAAGTAGCCCCACCATCGCGTGTCGACATGAAACAAAACATGGAAGAAATGATTCATCATTTTAAATTATATTCTGAAGGTTTTCATGTGCCACCGGGGGAAGCTTACGTGGGTATTGAACATCCAAAAGGAGAGTTTGGTATTTACTTAGTATCGAATGGTGCGAATAAGCCGTACCGCTTAAAAATCCGTGCGCCTGGATTTGCGCATTTGGCTGCAATGGATGAAATGGCGCGCGGGCATATGATTGCTGATGTCGTCGCAATTATTGGTACACAAGATATTGTATTTGGTGAGATAGATAGATAAATAAAAAGATGTTAAGCACTGAATCTCTAGAAAAAATAGATCGTGAAATCGCTAAGTACCCAGCGGATCAAAAACAATCCGCAGTAATGTCTGCACTTGCAATAGCGCAGACAGAAAAGGGCTGGCTGGCTAATGAAACCATGGACTTTGTTGCAGATTATCTAGATATGCAACCAATTGCGGTGTATGAAGTGGCGACGTTTTACAATATGTATAACCTTGAACCTCTGGGTAAATACAAGCTGACGGTTTGCACCAATTTGCCTTGTGCATTATCTGGAGGAAATGACGCAGCTGCCTATATAAAGAAAAAATTAGGCATTGGTTTTAATCAAACAACACCGGATGGTCAGTTCACCTTAAAGGAAGGTGAGTGTATGGGTGCCTGTGGTGATGCGCCTGTTTTGTTGGTTAACAACACGCGAATGTGCAGTTTTATGTCCAACGAGATGATAGATGAGATGTTGGAGGAGCTGAGTAAATGAAAGAATTTCCACTTACCCTATTAGCCGGTGTTGATTCCAGCAATCCAGATAATTGGCGACTGAGAAGCTATGAGACGCGTGAAGGATATTTGGCGTTAAAGAAAATTCTATCCAAAAAAATCACGCCTGAAGAAATTATAGAAGAAGTGAAGAAGTCTGCTCTACGAGGTCGTGGTGGTGCTGGCTTTCCAACAGGTTTAAAGTGGAGTTTTATGCCAAAGGATTATGACGGTGATAAATACATCGTTTGTAATTCAGATGAAGGGGAGCCGGGTACATTTAAAGACCGTGATATTATGCACTTTAATCCGCATCTTCTGATTGAAGGTATGATTATTGCGGCTTATGCTATGGGTGCAAAAGCAGGCTATAATTATATTCATGGTGAAATTTGGGCAACCTACGAGCGCATGGAAGAGGCTGTTGAAGAAGCGCGTGCAGCTGGGTATTTGGGTAATAATATCCTCGGTTCATCATTTAGCTTTAACCTGTATAACCATCATGGTTACGGTGCATATATTTGTGGAGAAGAAACGGCATTACTGGAATCCATAGAAGGCAAGAAAGGTCAGCCGAGGTTCAAACCGCCATTTCCTGCAAACTACGGTTTGTATGGTAAGCCGACCACCATTAATAATACCGAGACTTTTGCGTCAGTTCCCTGGATCATTCGACATAGTGGAGAGGCGTATTTACAACTCGGAAAGCCTAATAATGGCGGTACTAAGATATTTTCAGTATCAGGCCATGTTAATAAGCCAGGTAATTATGAAATACCGATGGGTACTCCTTTTGCTGAATTGTTGGAGCTCGCAGGCGGAATGCGCGGTGGTAGAAAACTAAAAGGATGTATACCTGGGGGTTCATCAATGCCAGTGTTACCGGGCGATATAATGATGGAGACTGATATGGATTATGATTCTATTGCTAAGGCTGGGTCAATGTTAGGCTCCGGGGCAGTAATCATAATGGATGAAACAACTTGTATGGTAAGGGCGTTAGAGCGTTTGTCATACTTTTATTTTGAAGAATCATGTGGACAATGTACACCATGTAGAGAAGGTACTGGTTGGTTATATAGAATTGTTAACCGTATTGAGCATGGGAAAGGGCGACAAGAGGATTTAGATCTTCTTGATAATATTGCAGATAACATTCAGGGACGCACAATTTGTGCGCTGGGTGATGCAGCTGCAATGCCTGTACGAGCAATGACACAGCATTTTCGTGACGAATTTGCGTACCATATTGAACATAAAAAATGTATGGTTTAGCTCATTGTGAGTCGCAATGCGTCAATCTTATTATTCGTGATTAATCCAAGAATTTAGCCGATGGTCAATATTGAAATCGACGGTAAGCAAGTATCCGTACCTAAAGGTTGCACTATTATGGATGGTGCAAGAGAGGTCGGTGTGTATATCCCACATTTTTGCTATCACAAAAAATTATCCATTGCGGCAAATTGCCGTATGTGTTTGGTGCAAGTAGAAAAAGCGCCAAAACCGCTACCTGCATGTGCCACACCAGTGATGGATGGTATGAAGGTTTTTACACATTCAGAACAAGCTGTGGTAGCGCAGAAAGGGGTGATGGAGTTTTTGCTAATAAATCATCCGTTGGATTGTCCAATTTGTGACCAAGGTGGTGAATGCCAATTGCAGGATCTTGCCGTCGGATATGGTGCAAGTGGTTCACGATACCAAGAAGCCAAACGCGTTGTCGTAAATAAAAACCTCGGTCCTTTGATTTCTACCGATATGACACGCTGTATTCATTGCACGCGGTGTGTACGTTTTGGTCAAGAAATTGCTGGCATCATGGAACTTGGCATGGCCGGACGTGGTGAGCATGCTGAGATACTTTCATTTGTAGGTAAAACGATTGATTCAGAATTGTCTGGTAATGTTATTGATCTTTGTCCGGTCGGTGCACTTGTCAGTAAACCATTTCGCTATTCAGCGCGTACCTGGGAATTGTCCCGCAGAAAATCTATTAGTCCGCATTGTGGCTTAGGCTCCAATCTAGTTGTACAAGTCAAGCAAAATCGGGTCATGCGTGTGCTGCCCCGAGACAATGAAGAAATTAATGAATGTTGGTTATCAGATAAAGATCGTTTTGCCTATGAGGGGCTTAACTCAGAAGATCGTTTAACACAGCCGATGATTAAGCGGGAAGGTCAGTGGATTGAATGTGATTGGCAGGAGGCGTTGGAGTTTGTTGCTAATGGGTTGAATAGTGTTAAACAAAAATACAGTGCACAGGGTGTAGGTGCATTAGCTTCTTCTCATAGTACAACAGAAGAACTTTATTTATTACAGAAACTAATGCGAGCGATGGGTAGCGGTAATATTGATCATCGCTTGCGCCAATCAGATTTTCGTGCAGATAAACAATTGCAAGGTGTTCCATGGCTCGGGACAAGTGTTTCTGATATCAGTAAGTTGAAATCGGCTCTGATCATTGGCAGCACATTGCGTAAGGACCACCCTTTAATTGCGCAGCGTTTGCGTCAAGCAGTGAAGGAGGGTATGCAACTCAATATTGTCAATCCGATTGATGATGACCTGTTGACCAAAGTTGCGAATAAATCAATTGTTGCACCGAACATGATGGTTAAAGTATTAGCGGAAATTCTAAAAGCTGTCATCGAAATTAAAGGTGTAGAAAAACCTGAAGAATTACGGCATTTGATAGATTCTGTCGGTATTGTTTATTCAGCAAATACCGCTATTGCCTCCAGCTTAATTGAAAATGATCCAGCAGCGATTTATTTGGGGAATCTGTCTCAACACCACCCTGACTATTCAAGTATTCATTTGTTGGCGAGTTCAATTGCGCAAATAACAGG
>JAHZIU010000323.1 GCA_022601315.1 Betaproteobacteria bacterium | reverse complement strand
ATCCTGGCCCAGCCAGTTAAAAACTGTTTCGCGAACCCTGTCAGGCGTGGGTCGCAAATCGGTTTGACTTGGAAAAGTAATAATACGGCGGCGCCATTGACCGCCAATGATACGTACTTTGCCTGGAGTTAAAGCCATTTCGTACTTTGGGGACAGCGAGTCTACTCTACTGCGCCCACAATCACAGTGACCATACCTTCTGGTTGTATACGACGTTGAAATGCCTGTTTAATTTGTACTGTTGTAACAGCCTCAACTGCGGCTAAATAATCATCGACGAAAGTGAGCGGTAAATTATAAAAACCGATCATGGAAAGATAGCCCAAGATTTTCTTGTTACTATCCAGGCGTAGCGGAAAGCCACCGATAATATTATTCTTGGCAGCATCCAGTTCCTGTTCAGTGGGGCCGTTCGTAACAAAGTCTTTAAGTACTTTTTGGGTTATTGCGAGTGCTTCTTCAGACTGTTCTTTTTTTGTTTGCAGGCCTATTTGGAAGGGTCCCTGTTCTTTATAGGGCGCAAAAAAACTGTGAACACTGTATGCAAGACCACGCTGTTGGCGTATCTCATCTGTTAAACGAGATACAAATCCTCCGCCGCCAAAAATATAGTTGCCGACTAAAAGTGGAAAATAATCTGGGTCAATACGGCTTAATCCGGGGTACGCTAGTTGAATATGACTCTGTGTTGCAGAATGGGTGATTCTCTTTGTTTGTGCGTCAGGAATCTTAATCGGTGAAACTGGGTTGATTGTTCCCTGCGCGGGTAGATCATTTGTCAATGTTTCTGCAATTGCTGCAGCCTCGAGTCGGCCGACATCACCAATAATGGCGACTACTACATTACTTGCGGTATAGTGAGACTGATAAAATTCAATGAGATCATTTCGTTGTAATGCATTAACGGTATCTATTTCTCCGGATCCGTTGAATCCATAGGGGTGGTTGCCATAAAGCATTTTCATCAACTCGCGACCTGCAATATAGCTTGGCTTGGTGCTGGCTTCTTTTAACCCAGCGATGGTTCTTGTTTTTTCACGCGTCACTATGTCTTGTGGAAATTCTGCATGTTGGATGATGCGGGAAAAAATATCGAGCGCTTGTTTGCGTTCGCGTTCGCTGCTTAATGTACGTAGTGATAAGCCGGCGCGATCTCGACCGAAATGTCCACCCAGCTGTGCGCCAACATCCGCCAGTGCTATTGAGATTTGATCTTCAGAAAGGCCACCTGCGCCCAAGTTCAGTAAATGCCGGGTGAGGCTGGCGCGACCTGATTTTTCATGGGTGTCCATGCTGCTGCCGGCATTAAATTCCACACTGATGTCCAACATCGGTAAAGCATGGTTTTCAACGAAATATACACGTGCGCCTTTGGATGTTTGCCAAAATTGTATAGCTGGCGAGGCCCATAGCCATTGTGAATAAAAACCAATCAGTAAGATAAATATGAAACGTTTCATTTGCATAAGGGTTCTCAAACAGGCTGTTAAAATGGTTTTAATTGATCAATTGCAATTGATTGTTTGTGGCGTATTAAGTTTATCCGCTGTTACGCAAGCCAGCCGTTACGCCATTAATTGTAAGGTGAATAGACCGTTTTACTTCGTCGCTATCTTCTCCGGAACGATAGCGGCGCAGTAATTCCACTTGTAAATGATTCAGTGGGTCTATATATGGTGAACGATTGCGTAAGCTGCGAGCCAAAGTGGGGTTGTCCTGCAATAACTCAGTATTTCCTGTTATCGCAAATAACCATTTTTGGCAACGTTTCCATTCATTCTTAATACGCCCAAAGATTTCTTCACGTAATACTTCGTCTGTTACCAGCTCGGCATATCTTGAGGCGATACCCATATCAGATTTCGCTAACACCATATCCATATTGGATAACAAGGTTTGCATGAATGGCCAAGTACGATACATTTCCTGCAGTAGCTCTAACCCGTCATCCGATTGATTTTCTTCTATGAATGCTTCAATGGCTTGACCAAAACCAAACCACCCTGGAATCATGGCGCGATTTAATCCCCAGCTAAAAACCCAAGGGATGGCGCGTAAGTCTTCGATATCATCGGTTTTTTTACGTGAAGCAGGGCGGCTGCCGATATGTAATCCGGCAATCTCGCGTATTGGTGTTGATTCCTGGAAAAATTGTTTGAATCCGGGTGTTTCAAACACCAAATTACGATAGGCCACATAGGAGTGAGAAGCCAGTTCTTCCATAACCTTATGGTAACGGTCTGCATTGTCCCCCAGAGGATCGTGACCCAATAATGTTGCTTCAATAGTGGCGGCAACTAATGTCTCGAGATTTCGTCGGCCAATTTCTGGTTCGGCATACTTGCTGCCAATCACTTCCCCTTGTTCGGTAACACGTATCTGACCGTTAACACTGCCAGGTGGTTGCGCCAGTATGCCCTGGTAACTTGGGCCGCCGCCCCGACCCACTGTGCCACCACGCCCATGAAATAAACGTAATTCAATATTGTGTTTGGCAAACACCTTTGTCAACTCAATCTCGGCTTTATAAATCTCCCAATTAGAAGTAATAAAGCCGCCATCTTTATTACTGTCCGAATACCCTAACATTACTTCCTGTACATTTCCCCGTGACACAAGTAGTTCGCGGTAGTAAGGTAGCGCAAACAATTGATCCATAATTACACCGCAATCTCGCAAGTCGGTAATGGTTTCAAACAATGGAATGATGTTCATACCCAGGGTAGGGACGGCGCCCGCTTGTAATAAGCCGACTTCTTTCAACAGCAACGCGACTTCTAATACATTAATCACATTTGTTGTCATGGAGATAATGTAGTTAGGCATGGCGGCATGGCCAAAACGTTTTTGAATTTCTGCGGCCATTTGTAGTATGCGTAACTCAGATTGTGTCGATTCAGAGTACTGCAAGTAAGGTGAAAGTAATGGACGCGGACTGCTGATTTCAGTCAATAACCATTCTATGCGTTGGTCTTCCGTAAGATCTAGATAATCTGTTCGATGTGTACCCGACTCAAATAATTCAACCACAACTTGTTCATGTACTTTACTATGCTGTCGCATATCAAGTGGCGCCAGATGAAAGCCAAATACATCGGCTGCGCGACGTAGATTACGTAATGCGCCATGTGCCAGCCAGTTGGATTTGTGTTGCTTTAATGATGTAATAATTACGTCAAGATCATGAATGAATTCGGCGCTGTCTGCGTAAGGCTCAGTCGGTTCAATTTTGTTACGTAGAGATGGTGTATGGCCTAATTGTTTGCTGGTTGCTGCAAGACGTGCGCTCATAGAGACAAATGTGCGTCGGTAAGGCTCATCAATTCGACAGGCTGGAATATCTGGTGACGAAGCAGCTAATTCTTTTAATTCATCGGTAACATTAACCAGGCGCTCCGCCAAACTCATGGTGTGTCCAATCTTTTCAACGGCACCAATATAAAAATCCAGTGCTAGAGCTGATTGGCGTTCTGCTGCATGGAGCATTACTTGATGAGTCACAAATGGGTTGCCGTCACGATCACCGCCAATCCAACTGCCAATACGCAGAAACGAAGCAACGTGTGGAGCATCATTTCCCATGTGATTTTCCAGCAGGTCTTCTATTTTTGCATAGATATATGGTACTTCCGTAAGGAAGGAATAGCTGTAATAGGCCAGACCATTTTCGATTTCGTCGTGTACTGACAAACGTACAGAGCGTAGCATTCGTGTTTGCCATAGAATTTGGATCATGGCGCGTAAATTTTCCGTGTTATGGCGCAATTCATTGGGTGTGAGTTGTGTACGGGCGCGTTCTTTCAACAAGCGTTCAATGGTTAATTGACAATCAAGGATACTTCTACGTTGAACTTCAGTTGGATGTGCCGTGAGCACAGGAGAAACGATTGCTTTGGCAAAGAAACGGGTTAAAGCAGCGCTATCTTTTCCGTTCGCGAGTACCCGTTCCAATGCAAGTGTTACGCTACCAGCTTGTGGCGAAGAGCCGGCACAAAGATGTGCGCGGCGGCGTCTGTTATGGTGTACGTCTTCAGCGATATTGGAAAGTTGTGAAAAATAACTAAAAGCCCGAACGACGGTTACAGTCGCTTTATTACTCAGTTCGTTGAGGATGGTATCAAGCTCTTGACGTGCTTCCGGGTCTTGCTCTCTGTGGAAACGAATGGCTGTCTGTCGAATTCTCTCAACCAAATCAAACGCGGAATCGCCTTCGTGTTCGCGTAACGTGTCACCTAACATTCGACCTAGTAGGCGAATGTCGTCACGAAGTGGTAGGTCTTTTTCATTTATTGAATGATCTTCGAAGTTGTTGTTTTCTGAACTAGAAATAGTCATTGTGTTACATCACCCACAGTATAAAAAATACATGGTCAGTATTCGCCATAACCCAAGTTGGCATCGACCATGCTAAAATGATCATTGATTAAGAATTTGCTATTTAGTGTATATCCAGATGTTTGAACGCTAAAACCTTTCAGCTTTTGGTTTCATTAATTGTTTGGCGCTACATTGATTAGAAATTCTATAAGAACTTTTGTAATTTTTTTCATTTCATTTTAATGCCCAATTCACTCATTACCCCCCCACAAAAAATCACAATTGCTTCACGAGAAAGCTTGCTTGCTATGTGGCAAGCAAAGTTTATTCAGCGCCGTTTATACGAATTATACCCGCAAACTGAAATTAACATACTCGGCATGACGACTCGTGGTGATCAAATACTTGATCAGTCGTTATCCAAAATTGGCGGAAAAGGTCTGTTTATCAAAGAATTGGAGCAAGCACTGGCAGATGGTCGTGCAGATATTGCTGTGCATTCAATGAAGGATTTGCCAATGAATGTACCAGAAGGGTTTACACTGGCGACGATTACCGAGCGGGAAGATCCGCGTGATGCCTTTGTTTCTGCACAATTTTCTAATCTAGAGGCATTGCCTGAAAATAGTATTGTAGGTACATCCAGTCTGCGTCGTGAGAGTCAGTTACGTGCGCAATTCGCGCACTTGCAAGTAAAGCCGCTACGTGGAAATGTACAAACGCGATTGCGCAAACTTGATGAGGGACAATATGCGGCCATTATTTTAGCTGCAGCAGGCTTGAAAAGACTGGAGTTGTCTGAGCGTATTACTGCATTACTCAGTCCCGAGCACAGTTTACCGGCGGTGGGGCAAGGTGCTTTAGGAATAGAATGTCGTGCTGATAGGCCGGATTTGGTTGCGCTGTTACAACCTTTACATCATCAGGAAACTGCATATTGTGTAGAAGCTGAGCGTGCAATGAGCCGCGTATTGGGTGGAAGTTGCCAGATACCATTAGGGGCTTTTGCAGAAATTCAAGGTGAAAATCTTCATCTACGTGGTTTTGTTGCTAGTCCTGACGGTCAGCGTATGGTTAGTGAGACCTTAAATGGCAAACCGGAAACTGGCGAGGCAATGGGACAACAACTCGCACAAAACCTAATTGCACAAGGTGCTGATGAAATTCTAGCGGCATTAGTCCCTGAGCAAGGCTGGAAGTAGCGTTGGCTGTATTAAAGCCACTTGTTGGAAAGAATATTTTAGTGACACGTCCGGCACATCAGGCTGGTGTTCTGGCAGATGGTATCCGAGCTATTGGCGGCAATCCAATGCTGTTTCCCGTATTGGAAATAACTGATGTAAAAGATTCTGGTGCGTTGATTGCATTAATTCATCGTTTGAATGAATTTGATTTGGCAATATTTGTTAGTCCAAATGCGGTCAATAAGGCCATGTGTTTAATTAATAAGCATGGCGTATTGCCAGCAAATTTAAGTATACTCACCGTGGGTAAAGGCAGTGCTGACGCGCTACGGCAGTTTGGCATCCATGAAGTTATTTGTCCGGTTGAACGATTTGATAGTGAAGCACTGTTGCAAATGGAAGCATTACAACATGTGAAAGGTAAGCGTATCGTAATTTTCCGTGGCAATGGCGGTCGACAATTGCTGGGGGATACGCTTATTCAACGTGGCGCAATTATTGAATATGCTGAATGTTACTACCGTGGTAAGCCAGATGTTGATACTGGACCCTTATTGACATCCTGGTCACAAGGAAAAATTAATGCTGTTATCATTACTAGTAGTGAGGGATTACATAATTTATTTGATATCATAGGCCAGCTTGGTCAACAATTGTTGAAGGTTACGCCGGTGTTTACGACGCATGATCGTATTGCTCAGACAGCAAAAGATATTGGACTGGAAAAAGTAGTAAAAACAGTTTCCACTGGAGATATTGGTTTGCTGCAAGGTTTACAGGATTACTTTCAGGTAACAAAACATTCGGCATAGCGATTCAAGATGTGTAGAAATATCAAGTGGAGGTGGTACTTGAACAAAATCAAAAAAATACGCTAACCTATGTTTTCTCTTGCAGCAATTGTTAGCAAAAACTTCACTTTTTTATGTGAAGTGTATGAAAGCTGGTCTTGGAGCAGCTAAAAGTTGGATTAATTGTATTTTGATAAAAAACTTGAGCCTGTAGTTGAAATGTTCCAAATATCGAATCAATTGCAAATTGGTGTGGCTGGAATAAGTGTGCCGGCTTTATCTATGAGCATTGGCGCAATTCAAAATTATCGGCTCCAACGCTATTAGGAGAATATATGAGACTGGTACTTTGGGTATTGGCATTATTTGCTGCCGCTGTAGCTGTAACACTTGTCGCTAAAAATATTACGGGACATGCTACTGTGGAAATGCCACCATACGAAACAATTGAGCTGTCACTCGATATTTTTATAGCATGGTTACTTGCAGCATTTTTTGTATTTTACATATTAGTTCGACTTGTGCTGAGGGTTTTTGGCTATCGCCATAGAAAAGCGGAAAATATGATGTACTCAGGCCTTAAGGCTTATTTTGAAGGAGATTACGTACACGCTAAGAAAAGAGCTGCAACGGCATTAAAATTATCGGGTTCATCTGCTAGCAAGGCAATCAGTGCTGTGATTGCTGCACGTTCAGCGCACAAACTTACGGAAATGCCGTTGCGTGATGAATATTTGGCATCTGCCGAGAAAGAAGCACCAGATGAAGGAACACTGCGATTGACCACGCAAACGGAACTGTTACTTGATGATGGTCGTTATGAAGAAGCGCTCGAAGCTTT
>JAHZIU010000322.1 GCA_022601315.1 Betaproteobacteria bacterium | reverse complement strand
TATATCTTCCCGGGCATTGGTCTGGGGGTACACGCAAGCGCAGCGCGTCTCATTACTCAGCATATGTTTCTCGCTGCAGCAGAAGTACTCGCAAATTCAGTTTCTGATCTAGATTCAGGCGCTATTTATCCGCCACTTACACAAATCCGTGAAGTATCTTGCGCCATTGCAGGCGCAGTTTTCCGAGTTGCTGTAAGTGATGGCCTAACAGAAAAAGATTTGCCAAATGATTTGGAATCTTATATTAATTCTTTAATGTACGAGCCAACCTATTAGGTTAAAAGAAATAAACTGAAAAAGTGTAAAACTGTGATTCGCGAAATACTGAAGAAACACATCTAGAAAACAGCACACCGCTACGCTCTCTTACCAGCTTCTGAATCACGTTTCTTTTTCCATTCATACATGAGTGCATCACCATCTTGTAACAGTGCGTCTACAGTCACATGCTTATCTGGATCATAATCAACAATGCCATAACTGAATAAAATATTATATGCACGATCAGATGCTTGGTTGTATTTATCCAACGACTGCCTCAATCTGACAAAGATTTCCTCTGCAGCAATTTTTGTGGTGTTGGAAAAGAATATGACGAACTCATCGCCACCTAACCTTGCAAAAAGATCTGATTCACGACATATATCTTTTATTTGGTTAGCAAAAATAGTTAATACCCTATCTCCCTCTGCATGCCCAAATTCGTCATTGATAAGTTTGAACCTATTAAGATCTATGAACGCCAAAGACGCAGGAACTTTCTGCCTAACACAGAGATTGATACTGTGATTAGCAAGCATCATAAAACCTCTTCTATTGATTGTATTAGTTAACTCATCTTGCGTAGCCAAATATACCGCAGCAAGTTCATGTTCTGTTGTTAACGCAAGATCTTTTAGTGCTTCCAAATCCTCTACACTGAATTGTCTTGGTTTCTTATCAAGAATGCACAATGTGCCTAGCTTACTGCCATCCACAAATCTCAATGGACATCCGGCATAAAAGCGAATATAGGGATCGTCTGTAACCAAAGGGTTATCTGCAAAACGATCATCTCTGGTTGCATCAGGAATAATGAAAACTTCATCACCAAGTATTGCGTGACCGCAAAATGAAACATCGCGAGGAGTTTCATTTACACTAAGACCAATACGGGATTTAAACCATTGGCGGTTTTCATCAACAATATTAACCAAAGCGATTGGTACCCCAAACATCAACTTTGCCATACGTGTCAGACGATCAAAACGTTCCTCTGGTGGAGTATCTAAAATATTTAGCGACCTGAGTGTCTTGAGACGTTGATTTTCATCAATAGGAATGCCTGGCTTTTTCATTGCAACTCCCTTAGTTCGATATTAATGCATATCTACTTCATGGGTAACTCGAATGCCTAATGTTCTCATAAACGGGAAGAAATCAGCGTCTAAAGAGTGAATTAGGTATGGTTGTGAACGGAGTCACAACGCGACTAAAATGCATCTGTGCTGCTCTCTATGATAACCAATTTTTGGACTTAGGGATTTATAATTTTACTGATTATCTTCAAAAACAAGTTTATCGACATTTATCACCATACAATTACTTTGATTTATTCTGGTGAATGGCGTCGATTTGAAAGATTCGTTGTTATTCGATTAAACAAACATTTCATTAAAACACTTAATTGATGACGTTGAGAAATTTTCTTGGGCTTTGTCAAACACAGTTTAGCAAAGCTCTTAGCAATTACAAAAAAGGTATCATCTTCGCATTTTCTACTGTTTTCTGACCTTTCTTTTGTAGAAAAGCAACAATGGAAGAATTCTTTTTAACCAGGTTACCAGGGACGAGCAACTCCACGAGCCCCTCAGGTGATTCATCTATGTCGTACGTTTCAAATACCCGCACAACATTATCATGGATTAAAGTACGACCTCTATTTTCACCGCTGTCTACCTTCGATGAAATACTTTTTTCAGCAATCACAAGATTAAGAACCATTTCAGCAATCTCATCGCCAATCACTTTATATTCGATAACGATCTTATCGTCACTGGAGTCAACTCTCTTAATATCAATAGACTTTGTTGGTGCTTGTGTTAGCGCTTGTTCAATTGCAAATGCGCCCAATTTACGATTACTGCCAACAAATCCTAGTTGACCATTAATCACCATCTGCGGCGTGTAAACACTATTGCTTTTCAGCACCTTAGCGTAAGCATTTTGACGTTGTGTATTGAAAGCAGAGCTATAAGGGTCCTTCCAACCCAGTCGATTCCAATAATCGACATGAAAGGATAGTGCAATTACATTTTTATTACTTAATTGTTTGTCATTAACAATCTGCGAGAGATATTGATCTGCCGGAGGGCAACTTGAACATCCCTGTGATGTATAAAGTTCAACCAGAACAAAAGGCTCAAAGACTTCAGCTCGTACGGTTGTCATGCTCATTAATAGTAAAAAGCTCAATATAAACCGAGTGAAATTATCTTTTTTCATGTCGCCCTCTTGTCAATCTATAATGATCGTTACTCTCCATACTCATGCTGTAGATATAATGCAGTTATAAACATCAATACTTACGTGAGTTTTAGAGCATTAAAGTCCAACGAGTTGTTGTGATATATTGCAATTATCAATCGTTTGGCCAAGTTCCTAAAGTAACCCAAAATTACCTGGCACATTTCACGACATAATCACAAAACAATCCTATAAGTATCACAGACACATATCGTCAACATATCCATTGAAATACGTTATCCATAACACACAAAATTTTTTGGGAAATATTACAATTGACTCAATGAATCTACGCAAATAAAGACTTGGAAATAATCGACTCTAATTTAGTGGGCCAACAACTTTGTATTTAAGCGCGTTGTCCAATCACCGCAAGCGCCGCTACGCGGTAAGCTTCTGCCAAAGTTGGGAAATTGAAAATACTCTCGACAAAAATATCAACATCAGCATTATTCATCAGAGCCATTTGACCAATGTGTACTAGTTCAGTGGCGCCTTCACCAACAATCATAACGCCTAACACTTTTTTACCATCACCATCGCAGACAATCTTCAACATGCCATTGTAAATATCATTGATCTGGCCACGTGCCACCTCTTCGAAATTGGCGTGACCAACAAGAATATCCCCATATTTATCTCGAGCCTGCTGTTCACTGAGACCCACCGACGAGAGTTCCGGGATAGCATATATTCCAGATGGAATGATTTGGTTCATTGCCCCTAGATCTATGCTTAGGGCATTACAACTGGCACGACGACCCTGTTCCATTGAGGCAGAGGCCAAAGATGGTGGGCCGATAACATCACCAGCTGCATAAATATGAGGTACTGTTGTACACAGTTGGTCATCAACAGGGATTAAACCTTGTTTGCTCAACTCCAGGCCGGCATTCTCTATCCGCAAATCTGTAACATTAGCAATGCGTCCAGCGGCAGCCATCAACTTTTCACTTTTTACTACGCGGCCATCGGCACATTCAGTCACGACATGGGAGACACCATCCCAGTATATATTCGTAGTATTAGTATTACCCCAGAAATGACCACCGTTAGTTGTAAAACCTTTAACAAAAGTATCGGAAAGATCAGCGTCAAGAAACCCTAGCGGCCTCGGATACTTATCGATCATAGTAACTTCAACCCCTAATGCAGCAAAGATAGAAGCATATTCACTGGCAATGACGCCACTCCCGAGTACTGTAAGTGATTTAGGTAGATACACGAGCGACAGTATGGAATCGCTGTCAAATATATGTTCGTGGTCTACCGGCACATTATCAGGATTGCGAGGAAATGAACCCGTTGCTATCACAAAATACTTGGCACTAATCTGCTGTGATTTACCACGCATTTTGGCAATTTCCAGCTCATGGGCAGAATTAAAACTTGCTCTACCAGTAATAACCTCAATACCGTTCCGGCTAATCTGACGCCCCATGTAACTATCGTGTGCCATTAGTACTTGACCCAGTCGATTAATGAGAACGCTCATCTCGACCTCTTCTGGTAACTTATAATGGGCCAACTCGGCATTACGACGCATAAAGTTGATACGTAATGCATTTTCCCGCAAAGTTTTACTGGGTATGGTGCCGCGATGCACGCAAGCACCGCCTAAATAACGGTCACGTTCAATTAATACTACTTTTTTCCCGGCTTTGGCGGCCTGCACAGCAGCTTTTTGACCGGCAGGACCCGAACCAATAACCGCAACATCGTAATCATACTCAATAGGTTTTGTGGTCATTTTGAGATTGCCTCCAGAGTACCCTTTATTGCATCTTGTGCATTCAATAGTTGTTCCACTTCATCTTCATAGAGATTCAACTGCTCAATAATTTCAAGTTGACACAGTTGCTCTTTACTCAACACTTCTGGATCGAGCATATGCTGAGCAAAGCTGGCAGCTCCGTTAACAATCGCAACTTGATCATTATGGCTTGGCGCTTCTTGATGATTGTGCAGGTATTGAATGGTAGTCTGCACCAATGTGGGCATTTGCCATTGCTGACAAACTTTTAACCCAACTTCACGTTGAAAACGCTCTTCTTGATCGCAAACCTGTTCACTGGTGAGTGTAACGTTTAAATCTTCAGCGACTTTCAGCACTGTCTGCAAAACAACAGGCCGACCTATGGAATGTAATAAACCCGCCAGAAACGTGGTATCGATATTGCGGCGTGTAATACGCGCCAACTCCTTACACCACAACGCAGTGGCCAAAGCATGACGCCAAATTTCAATAGCATGCCACTCGTAACCGGGCACCTTAAATAATTTGGCATTGAGTGTAGAAGCCAACGCAATCTCTGCGATGGTTTGCATTCCCAATCGGGCAATTGCTTGTTGTAACGATACCAGTTTGGTCACAGGCGAATAAGCAGCAGAATTGGCAAAACGCATCGTGTGGCTGGCCAGCGCCATGTCCCGTTGTAACAGATCTGCCAACTCTTTATTAGTGGCATCAGGATTATGAGTAAGCTGTAGCACTTGGTTCGCCACAGCTGGCAAGACCGGGAGTTCTAAGGAGTCATCATTAATATGAGCCTGCAGTGTCGTCTCTACCAATTGAATATCTATTGTCATAGCGATCTCTCTGCCTTTTATCAGTAGTTACAAATAAGTATCAGTATTGTATGCTAATAACAAACAGGACTATCCGGTTATATAACAACCAAATTGTCCTCATTTCAATTAAAACACAGCTAACCCCTGCCTTTGTTCATATTGAAACTATGGCAGCGGAATTATGCAACAACTTATCACTCTATTTTAATTAATGTCCCACTTCATTCTATTTGGCAATTTTCTATAGTTCATACAAAGTCGTTTAGAAATCACAAAAAATTAAGAGTTACTCCTTGGTGCCAACGACACAGTATGATGTAAAAGGCACTCCCTTTTTTTCCAGAATACGTATATTTGAAAAACCCGTATTCGACAATAGCCCGACTACTTCATTAAGCGTATAGGTGCTAAATATATTCTTATCAAGAGAAATCGTGCTCATTTGCGTTTTATCTCTTAGTCCCAATACAAGCCGTCCACCAGATTTTAGTACCCTGAATATCTCTGTAAGATAAATATTTGGTGGTTGCCAAAAATATATCGTATTGACCGCACATATCCTGTCAAATGATTTATTTGAAAAACTCAAATTTTTACAATCACCTTTCTGAATTCTCACTTTATTGGCCGCAATATATTCTTTATTATTCTTAATAGCTTCACTCAACATAACATCAGAAAAATCAATTCCTTCGATATGACCCTGCGTTGTGATTTCTGCCATGATATTGATTAATTTCCCAGGGCCAAAACCAATTTCCAACACATAATGATCAGGCTGCAATGCCAGCGATTCCAGTACAAAGGTATTGAGATCCTTATTTACTGTTTTGAAGACACTGCTCATCAAAAACCGGCCAAT
>JAHZIU010000321.1 GCA_022601315.1 Betaproteobacteria bacterium | reverse complement strand
TGTGATCCACCCTTTAAATGGTAAAAAATTACCAATATGGATCGCGAATTATGTACTGATGGGCTATGGTGAAGGCGCGGTAATGGCCGTTCCGGCTCATGACGAGCGGGACTTTGAGTTCGCTACACAATATTCTTTGCCAATCAAAGCAGTTATTAAGCCAGTTGACGAGACAATAGAAACTCCGCTGAGTGAGGCCTATATCGAACATGGCATCACTTTTGATTCGGGTGAGTTTTCTGGACTGGAATTTCATGCGGCTGTAGACGCCATTGCTACAGCGCTCAAGCAAAAAGGCTTGGGTGAGAAACGTGTGCAATACCGCTTGCGTGACTGGGGTATTTCACGTCAGCGCTATTGGGGGTGTCCCATTCCACTGATTCATTGCGAATCCTGTGGTGTTGTACCCGTACCTGATGATCAATTACCAGTCAAACTACCGCAAGACCTGGTACCGGATGGTAGCGGTAACCCACTAGGAAAAACACCGTCTTTTTACGAATGTGATTGCCCAAAATGCGGTAAGCCAGCGCGACGGGAAACAGATACGATGGATACCTTTGTCGATTCATCCTGGTATTATGCGCGCTATGCTTGTCCCGATCTAAACAACGCGATGACTGACCAGCGGGCAAACTACTGGCTGCCGGCAGATCAATATATTGGTGGTATTGAACACGCTATTCTTCATTTACTCTACTCACGTTTTTGGAGTAAAGTGATGCGTGACCTTGGGCTATTGACGATTGATGAACCATTTACCAATCTGTTGACGCAAGGTATGGTGTTGAATGAAATCTTCTACCGCAAAGCTGAAAATGGGCGTATCACCTACTACAATCCGGCAGAAGTGGATATTCAATTTGACCAGCAGGGAAAACGATGTGGCGCAATACTGATTGCAGACCAAAAACCGGTGGAATCTGGCGGAATCGGTACCATGTCAAAATCCAAAAATAACGGTGTCGATCCACAACAACTAGTCGAGCAGTACGGTGCAGATACCGCACGTTTATTCATGATGTTTGCAAGTCCACCCACGCAGACGCTGGAATGGGCGGATGCCGGTGTGGATGGTGCCTATCGTTTTCTTAAACGTGTATGGAAACAAGTTTATAACCACTTGCAACAGGGTGTAGTCACCGTTGATACGGCATTACACCAATCTCTCACACCGCAACTTAAATCCCTACGTTTCCAGTTACATCAGACCATTACGAAAGTGAGTGATGACCTGGAACGCCGCCATACATTCAATACCGCCATCGCAGCCGTCATGGAGTTAATGAATGGTTTGGCAAAAGAACAAGGTGCCGACCCAGACAGTCGCAATCTGATGCAAGAAGCATTGGAGAATATCGTACTGCTTCTTTCGCCGATTGTTCCACATATTTGTCATGAATTATGGCGGGAACTAAGGCCAGGCACTGAACTATTCGAGCAGCCCTGGCCTGAGGCCGATAAATCGGCATTGGTGCAGGATGAAGTTAAACTGATCGTTCAAGTCAATGGAAAACTGCGTGGACAAATAAATGTTGCCAAAGATACTGATCGTTCAGCCATTGAGAAAATTGCGCTGGAAAATGAACAAATACAAAAATTCATCGATGGCAAAAATATTAAAAAAATAATTGTTGTGCCCGGTAGACTGATTAATATTGTTATATGATGAATTTATCACATGTATAAATTATTAAAATTACCACTACAGAGATTACTGATTATCACGCTACTGTGTCTACTCGCAGCATGTGGCTTCAAATTACGCGGGCAAATATCTACATTACCATTTGAATCTTTGTATGTCTCAGCACCTGTCGGACACACGATTGGTCCTGATCTGGAGCGTGCAATAACAGCCAGCACAACAACCAAGCTTGTTAAAAATGCTGAAGAGGCTGAGGCGGTTTTGCAAGTGCTCGGTGCGGTCAATGAGAGAAATATTTTGTCTCTCTCTGGTGGTGGCCGTGTGCGTGAATTTCAGTTGATATTCAGGGTGAGGACGCGTTTAGTTGATAATCAAGGCAAAGAAATTGTTCCTGCCAGCGATATCTCTTTATTACGCATTTTACCGTTCCTGGATGCACAAATTCTGGCTAAAGAAGCCGAGGAAAAAATGCTGTATAGAGATATGCAGGCTGATGCAGTGCAACAAATTATCTGGCGCTTGTCAGCAATCAAAAAACCTCAATAGCCGATGCGCTTGAAACCCGAGCAACTGACTCAACATCTGCAAAAACAATCCGCGCCACTTTATACAATTTTCGGCCACGAACCGCTACTTATCATTGAAGCATCAGACTGCATACGTAGTCATGCACGTCAACAAGGGTATACAGAACGAGAAATATTCACCATTGATCATCGTTTTAATTGGGTGGACCTACTCAGTGCGGGTAATAATATGTCCCTCTTTGGTGATCGAAAAATCATGGATATCCGTATTCCTTCCGGCAAACCAGGCAGAGAGGGCGGCAAAGCCATTGAAACATACTGTCAGAATCTACCTTCAGATACTATTACACTGATTAACTTGCCTAAACTTGACAGACAGAGCCAGTCAACCAAGTGGTTCAAAGCGTTGGAAGACTTTGGTGTCGTTATTCCAGTGTATGCGGTTGAACGTGCACAACTGCCCGCTTGGGTTGGACAACGTCTCAGTATGCAACAACAGAAAGCTGATTCTGAAACGTTACAGTTTTTTGCAGACAAAGTTGAAGGAAATCTGCTGGCAGCCCATCAGGAAATTAAAAAACTGGCGTTACTCTATCCTGACGGTTACCTATCATTCGAGCAAGTCAAGGACGCCGTTCTAAATGTAGCGCGTTATGATGTATTTAAGTTATCGGATGCTATGGTGACCGCCAATGTGGTTCGCTACAACCGAATTTTGAATGGCTTGCAAGGTGAGGGATCACCGCCGCCTTTGATCCTTGCCACACTGGCCGAACAAATCCGTCAACTGATCATCATTCGTAAAGGTTTGGATGGTGGCATGGCACCTGCACAATTGATGAAAGAGGCCAGATTGTGGGGAGATCGACAAAAAACAATGACCGCCGCCGCCAAACGTATCGACTTGAAATCATTGATGCAGGGATTGTTGCATGCCGCAAAAATAGACAGAGTGATTAAAGGTGTTGCTAAAGGCGACATCTGGGAAGAATTGTTACAGTTGGGACTGCGTTTCAGCAAGTAAATTAATGACCATAGCGTTGTTATTGCAGAATAGGGAGCATGCGCGGTCAATTTAACCTAAAATCCTCAGTTGGATGGTGCTTAGAGTGCACTAATCGTACTCAGGTTGCCCAAGCTGCTTTTAAGCTGCAGTGATTAGTTTTTCAGTTGTCAAAAGGGTCAATGTTGCCAAAAGGTGTCTGCCAATATTAACACTTGACTATTACACTCGGGTTATTGATAAGTAAGCAGAAGGCCAATCGACCTTCCGCTCCGTTTTACAGAAAATAGTTGTTTAACCTAAAATCCTCATAGCGTGGCGCACCTTTATGACTAGTAGCATTAGAAGTAATTTTTCTCTGATTCATGTGATTATCCATTGTCGAAGCGATCAGCTGAGGATTTCAGATTTAAACATTATTGGATCATGCTTTGAACTTTAGCTGGCAAGTCATGGATATTTGCAGGTGAAGCGGGTGCTGTAGAGATATCCCAAACTTCAATCGCACCGCCCTCACGCGATGTACAAACAACGTATTCAACATTCTTTACGTGAAGTGTCACTCGCAAGCCATTATCGTCAGTTTGTTCACCTGCATCAAATGCGTCGGCTATACCTCGGATTGAGAAACGAACCAACTGATCTAAGTTAAGTTCTTCAAGTTCGGCAGCATTTGTGTAAGCATCTTCAATCGTGCAAAATCCTGGAGAATTGGTAACGTCTGTGATCGGCAAACCAGTTTCTGGGTTAATAAAAATGCCATCAAAATTTTGATCAGTTTGAACACCAAATATCGGTGAACTTCCATTACCCTCACCCAGCAATCCAAAGATGAGTACGTCGTTATGTCCTTCTCCACCATCAAAGAAGTCACTGCCGTCGCCAGGACTCCATATGAAGGTATCGTCACCACTGTTACCAAAGGCGCGATCGCGGTTCTCAGGATTAAAATCTTCAGTGCCACCAATAATCACGTCGTCACCACCACCACCCAGCAATACGTCACTACCAAGA
>JAHZIU010000047.1 GCA_022601315.1 Betaproteobacteria bacterium | reverse complement strand
AGATTAACTAAACTAAGTTTAGTCTATCCGAAATCTATAGTCAAGCCTACAAATTTTTGCACCATACAACGACTAACTCCCCTTGATTCTCCACAAAATACCATAGCGGTTTATTCCTTGTCAGCGTAGGAGAAATTGTTTAAATCGTGTACATAAACTCGATTAAATTTTATGGCTTCTTTTTTATCTTTTGTATTGATTAAGCTATAAATTTTTTCTTCTGTCAATTAAGTATACAAGAGTTTAGAGTATGCTACTCTAACCAAGTTGGTAATTTCCAGTCTGGCCTTATTGTTTTGCTCTTACAGATAACGGTTTCTAGTATCTTTTCTTAATTTAAATGGATCAGCTTAGATTTTAGCTAACTGTTTCTGCGGGAATGGGGTTCCAAATAAGTCCTTTGTGTGTACCCTTGTCTTTATATGGTAGTGGGTGATCTGGTAACTATTGATAAATAATTAAGTATGTCTTATTTAAGAGTAGTAAAGATTTTTGTGTTGCTGCTGATAGTGGCACCCTTAGTGTTGAAAATGGTGTACATCGATAACGTACTCTATGAACAGACAGGGACAAAATTGTTTTGGGCTATGTCTGTTTTAATTAATGACGCCATCATTTTTTCGGGTATTATTTTGTTGTTTTATTTGTCATATTTGCGTTATATGGCGCGTGTCGGTTCGGTCGTTTTAAGATGTTTGGCGTTGTTTGTTGCATTTATTTACCTGATCGATATATTGATCATTATCAATTTCAATTCTCATTTAGTCGTTGTTGATGCGATTAAATATACTTCATATTCGTTGAGCTATCTCCAGCAGATATACCGTGGGAAAGAGTGGTTGTTAATCCTGATTACATTGGTTGTCGTTGGCTTTTTGTTGTCAGTCGTGTTTAGCCGATACCAAATTAAAGAATGTTATGTTCATGGCTATTCCATCATTACTATATTAATTTTATTTTTTGTTTCATATTTTGCTATAAGTAGTAATGATCAATATGTGCATTCTTGGGCGTACAAAAATGTAGTTGATTACAACTGGGTTGTTTTGTCTGAATCGAAAGAATATAGCCCGCAGTTTGTAAATGACTTTAGTTTTGAAGAAAAGCAGACTTGTTATTCACGTGTATCTGAAAAGCGTAACGTTATCTTATTGATGGTTGAGTCACTTTCTTCCTATCAAAGTCAGCATTTTTCAGGGATTCGGGACTGGATGCCAAATTTAGATAAAATTGCTCGTAATAATCTATCTTTTCTTAATTTTTATGCAAATGGATTTACTACCGAAGATGCTGAAATTGCGTTACTGACTGGTTTGTTGCCGATTTATTCTCCATCCAGTTATACCGATGATGGGGGCGTTGCTTTTAGTGGTTTTTTCGATATAAAAGAATCTTTGCCAAATATTCTTAGGGAACATGGTTATGCGTCTGAGTTTCTAACCACCGCTGACCTTGAGTTTTCAAATACGCGAAATTGGGGGATGAGTATTGGTTTCGATTATATGGAAGGGCAAGAACACCCTTACTATGAAAACTGGGATCGTTTTCATTTTAATGCGGCACCGGATGAGGCGTTGTATGACCGTATATTGAATCGGATTGAACTGAATAGTCAACCAAATTTTTTTATGTTCATCAAAACTGTTAGCACTCACCATCCATTCATAAACCCTGAAAATCACAATAGGTCTGAAGCAGAAACATTTCAATATGCGGATAAACAGATAGGTTTGTTTTACGATAAATTAAAAGAGGCTGGGTTTTTTGATGACGGATTATTGATTATTCTGGGTGATCATCGCGCTATGGTACCAATAAACGCTGAGGAGATTGCTCTGTTTGGCGCGCATAAAACAGTAGCTCGAGTACCTATGATCGTGTCTTATGGTGATCAAAATAGTGGACAAGAGACAGCTCAATATCAGCAAACTGATGTTTTTAATTTTCTAAAAGGTTTGGTGTTGGACACCCAATGTTACTCTGATTGGACAGGCGATATTTTTGGCAAAAAACCAGCGCAATATATCGCACATAGGCGTGGTGACCTTAGAAACTTGGTGAGCGTATTTTCTGGAGAAAAAGAATATATAGTTACCCTAAGTGGTGATCAAACACGTATGACTAACAATGATCCTAAGGACGATGAAATCCGTTCTCATATTGTTGGCAAGATTAATGCGGCCCGGCTTTTGAAAAATCGTGAGTGAAATGGTGTAGATATAAAATTGACTCCAGTTTAAAACCACCACATTCATGTGGTACGTTAATTATTTTCTGTATTAATTTGACTATAAATTCTCTTTTTTCTATCTATTAAATATATTGAAAACATGATTTTGTGACCAGGGATATTCTGATTGGTTGGTCTTGGCAGCATGATCAAAGAAAGATGCGCAACCAAAAATCTTTTTTCCAGTCTTGGGATTGATGTAATCATCTAAAGCCAATAACAAGCGTCCTTTTGTCGTTGGGTTGGGTATCAGAGACCACAGCATCGTCCAAAGACGTGACCAAGGTAATTTTGATGAAGCCATGAAGATGTAAAAACGACGCTGACTAAGCGACAACCCGAACAATGTCTGCAAGCATCGCAATAGGTT
>JAHZIU010000320.1 GCA_022601315.1 Betaproteobacteria bacterium | reverse complement strand
CAAACTTACGGAAATGCCGTTGCGTGATGAATATTTGGCATCTGCCGAGAAAGAAGCACCAGATGAAGGAACACTGCGATTGACCACGCAAACGGAACTGTTACTTGATGATGGTCGTTATGAAGAAGCGCTCGAAGCTTTACAATCTTTATATTCAACGGGTGGCTTGCAGCATACAGCAGTTTTGTGGCTGGAACTTGAAGCGCAACAACAAGCTGAGAACTGGGACGCTGTTATAGAATTAACAGATATATTGGCAAAACGCAAATCGGTTAACCAGTCATTGGTCGGGCAATTAAGACAAGAAGCACATTTGAGAAATATAAAACATAAGGCGTCTGATCTTGGGTCACTAAATAACTATTGGATGCATTTGTCTCCGATGGAAAAAAGTGACAGTAAATTGGCTGTTGCGATCACACGTGCCTACATGGCACTTGGAGACTGTTCTACAGCACATAAAATTATTGAGCAGTGCATTAATGAGCATTGGGATGATGAACTAATTGGATTGTACGCGGAGTGCCTGGATTATCATGTTAATAGGCAAATTGAATGTGCTGAAGTTTGGTTGAAATCACGACCAAATAACGCTCACTTATTGTTAGCATTGGGTAAATTATGTACACATTGCGAGCTGTGGGGCAAAGCGCAGAGTTATTTGGAAGCCAGTCTTTCTGTTGAACCTGGTTTTACTGCTCATTTTGCCTTGGCGCAGTTGAATGAGAAAATTGGTAAACACGAATTAGCTATGGATCACTATAATAAGGGACTTGGATTCGCGTTAAAACAATTGTGCTAAGGTATTCTGTAATTATTTTGTAATTTCGGGGTTACTTGTAGAAGGCGTGAAGACATCGGAGAAGAAACCATCCATAGGTAGATTACGTTCATTGGTGAAGTCAAGGTAAGCTGCTTTTACCATGACAGGAGAACCGCAGGCGTAGATTTGATGTTTCTCAAGAGTATTGAAATCTTGCATGACCGCTTGATGTACTAAGCCTTCTCTCCCTTTCCAGTTATCCGTGGGTAATGCTTCAGAAAGGACGGGGATGAACGTGAAATTATCATGTTCTTTTTGCCATTTGTAAACTAAATCTGCCATATATAGTTCATCTTTGGTACGTACGCCCCAATAGAGGGTCATCTTTCTTTTATTGTCCCGACTACTTTCCTGATAAAAAACATGTTCTAGGATACTTTTTATCGGGGCAAAGCCCGTACCACTGGCAATAAATATAATCTCGTTGTCGGTAGGTTCATCACGCAAGAAAAAAGATCCCAGAGGGCCCTCAAATCGGAGCATGTCTTTAACTTTCATGTGGGTAAAAACATGTTCGGCAAAGACACCGCCTGGATAATTGCGTGCATGCAATTGTAGAAATTCATCATCATGCGGTGCATTTGCCAATGAAAAACTTCGACGTTTTCCATCTTTGAGCAGAATATCAATATACTGCCCTGCTAAAAACTGTAACCGTTGATTGGCAGGAAGTTGTAGAGAAATAATCATGACATCTTCAGCCACACGCTCCAAATTTTTTACCCGACAGGGTAATGTTTTGATTTCAATATCCTTGGTTGCACTAATTTCATGACATTCGATAACAAGTTCAGTTAATGGCGAGGCACAGCAAAACAGTGCTTTACCCGCCAGTTTTTCTTCTTCAGTGAGCGTTTCTTCATTGTATCGACCATAATCAACGGACCCCTGTATGATTCTACCTTTACAAATACCACATGAACCATTGCGACAGCCATAGGGCAATGAGAAACCTTCTCGTAATGCGGTTTGTAAGATTGTTTCGCCGGATTCTGTATTTAAGGTCTGCCCACTGGGCTTAATGATAATTTGATGCGACATTGTGTTGCGGCTAAGTAAAATAATAATTGATAGGAAAGAATAGTCTATATGAAAAAAACACTTTTAATAGTCGGTTGTGGTGATATAGCGTTGCGTACTGTATTACTACTACAATCGTATTATCGAATTTTTGGCTTGTTTCGTAATTTAGACGGCTTTAAGCAAGCACGTTCAAATGGCATTATTCCAATTTATGGTGATCTTGATGACCGTTCAACGCTCGGAAGGTTGGCAGGTATTGCGCAAACTGTAATACACTTAGCACCGCCGCCAAATCACGGTTTACGTGACACGCGTACGGCTAATCTTCTATCTGCACTAACTTTTCAGACAAAATTACATCAGAGAATTTTACCACAACGACTAGTGTATATCAGCACCAGTGGTGTTTATGGGAACTGTGATGGTGCATTTGTTGATGAAACACATCAGGTTAACCCCACTAGTGAGCGTGCTTTACGCCGAGTCGATGCAGAAAGACAAATACGGCAATGGGGATTACGTAACCATGTATCCGTTTCTCTTCTTCGTGTGCCAGGTATTTATGCAGCAAGCCGTATGCCATTAACGCGACTACGTGAGGGCCAACCGGCTATTTTGGAAGAAGAAGACAGTTATACCAATCACATTCATGCTGATGACCTGGCACAAATAATTTACGCTGCATTACGTTATGCTAGGTCTGGTAGGGTTTATCATGCAACTGATGATTCGCAAATAAAAATGGGAAGATACTTTGATTTGGTTGCAGACCAGTTTAATTTACCGCGTCCACCGCGAATTACTCGTGAAGAGGCTAAAGAGCGTATTTCACCACGTATGATGTCTTTTATGAATGATTCAAGGCGGCTTAAAAATAATCGTATGAAAAAAGAGCTTTATGTGAAATTGCGTTATCCAACTGTTCTTGATGGCATTAAGGCAGGTGCTCAATCAATGTAATAGCAGATTTATTGTTTGTCTTTTTTATATCCTTATCTATCAAAATTAATATTAAGTCATTTTGCAAATTTAGCCGTTATAGCTTGCAAATTCAGACTAATTATAATTTTTCAGCAGCTTATAAATACTGTCATTTAAAGAGCTACAGGCAGGATTTTAAATGTTGACGAAATTTTCGGGTTGAATACTCGGATATCAAGGAGTAAACATGGCAACTGTAACAGCACGCACAGAGAAGAAAGTTAAGGAAATAAGCTATTCATGGGAAGGTAAAGATAAAGCCGGTAAATTAATTAGAGGAGAGATGCGGGCAGCCGGTCCGGTTGTAATAAAATCAACATTACGGCGTCAAGGTATTAAGGTTACAAAAATTAAGAGAGTTCAATCGAGCGGTACAATAACTGATAAAGATATTACATTGTTTACTCGACAGCTTGCCACAATGATGAAATCAGGCGTGCCATTACTGCAGGCGTTCGATATTGTTGGGAAAGGCCATAGCAATGCTGCCGTTGGTAAATTGTTGATGGATATTAAAGCAGATGTTGAAACCGGCAGTAATTTGGCCGATGCATTTCGTAAATACCCACTTTATTTTGATGCGCTATTCTGTAATTTGGTGGGT
>JAHZIU010000046.1 GCA_022601315.1 Betaproteobacteria bacterium | reverse complement strand
TGTGAAATTTATTGATTTGCTGAAAGTTGTTTATAGTGATTTTGGTTTTGAAGAATTGCTTGTCAAATTATCCACACGACCACTAAAACGAGTGGGTACTGAACAACAATGGGATAAATCTGAAGCGGCTTTGGAGGCTGCGCTTAATCAAGCAAAGCTTGAATGGGAATTACAACCTGAAGAAGGCGCTTTTTATGGCCCTAAAATTGAATTCTCTCTAAAGGATTGTATCGGGCGCGTTTGGCAATGTGGTACATTGCAATTAGATTTTTCTATGCCGGATCGTTTGGGTGCTGAATTTGTTGCCGAGGATAACTCCCGACAAGTGCCTGTCATGCTGCATCGAGCTATTTTAGGTTCAATGGAACGATTTATTGGTATATTAATTGAAAATTATGCAGGTGCATTACCATTATGGCTTGCACCAGAACAGGTTGTGGTATTAAATATTTCGCGTGGACAGGTTGATTATGCTCGTGAAGTGGCTGACAAGCTAAAAGAAAATGGAATTAGAGCAAGCTTAGACTTGAGAAATGAGAAAATAACCTATAAAATCCGGGAGCATAGTATGCAGAAACTTCCGTATCAGATTATCGTTGGTGACGAAGAAGTGCGAACAAGTCAAGTTGCAGTGCGTAATCGGGCCGGTAAGGATTTAGGCCAAATGACACTACATGCTTTGATAGATCATCTTAAAAAAGAAATATCTACCAAACATTAATTTTTTAACGAACTTGGAGAATTTGCCATAGCTCAAGGGAAAGCAGCGCGCATAAATAATGAGATAGATGTGCCAGAGGTGCGTTTGATTGGTGTAGAAGGAGAGCAAGTCGGAATAGTGACGCTTGCCGATGCAAATGCAATGGCAGAAGAGGCTGGAGTCGATCTGGTAGAGATTGCACCAACTGCAGACCCTCCCGTTTGTAGATTAATGGATTATGGAAAGTTTCGTTATCAAGAAAGTAAACGTAAGCATGATGCAAAATTAAAACAGAAGCAGGTTCAAATTAAAGAAATTAAATTTAGACCTAATACCGATGAAGGAGACTACAATATAAAATTGCGTAATCTCACAGGTTTTCTGAATGAGGGTGATAAAGTTAAGGTAACATTACGTTTTCGTGGGCGCGAAATGGCGCATCAGGAGTTTGGTGTGCGTTTACTAGAGCGGGTTCGTGACGATTTGGAGCCTATAGCTGTTGTAGAACAATTTCCCAAGATGGAAGGGCGACAAATGGTGATGGTTTTATCGCCCAAGAAAAAGGATGTTAAGCCAGTAAAAGCAAAATCTGATGCTACAGATTCTACGGTAATATCGTAGCTGCGCGGGCTTATAAAAAAGATATAGTAATAGTAGTTTAAAAATAAGTGATCACTGGGTTTGTTGAAGTTTTCCAATATGGAAACACCTAGTTTCATATTAAAACTGGAGCATTAATATGCCTAAAATGAAGACTAAGCGAGGCGCTGCCAAGCGCTTTAAGGTGCGGGCAAATGGAACGATTAAGCGTGCACAAGCTTTTAAACGTCACATTCTGACTAAAAAGACAACCAAAAACAAACGTCAGCTAAGAGGTATTGTCAGCGTGCATGCATGTGATGCGCCGTCAGTTCGTGCTATGTTGCCATACGCATAAGGGGAGATAAAAATGCCTAGAGTAAAACGTGGTGTAACCGCTCATGCGCGGCACAAAAAAATATTAGATCTTGCCAAAGGCTATCGCGGCCGTAGAAAGAATGTTTACCGTGTGGCGAAACAAGCTGTGATGAAAGCCGGACAGTATGCTTATAGGGACCGACGCCAACGTAAACGACAATTCCGTTCCTTATGGATTACACGTATCAATGCAGCTGCACGTGAATGCGGCTTATCTTATAGTGTCTTTATGAATGGTCTGAAAAAAGCAAGTATCGAAGTCGATAGGAAAGTATTGGCTGATCTGGCTGTATTTGATAAAGTCGCTTTTGAGAAAATTGCTGAACGGGCAAAAGCCAGTTTGGCGGCATAATAGTTTGTGAAAAAGGATTGTAGGGAGGTTAGGGCAAGCTTGCCTGAGCCTCCCTTTTCTTATGGCAAGTTATTGGAAATTTTTTTGTTTTAATTATATTTCTCGATTACATGAAGAACTTGGACGATATTATTAACGAGGCGACCAGTTTGTTGGGCCGTATTGATAATGCCATAGAACTCGAACAGGTTAAGGCACGCTATCTTGGTAAAAGTGGTGCGTTAACTGAATTACTCAAGGGTCTGGGTAAATTGCCTGCTGAGGAGCGCCCAGCGATGGGCAGTCGAATTAATCAAGCAAAAAGCCAACTGGAGACAATACTTAAGAGTCGCCGAGATATCATTCATGCGAAAGAGTTGGCAGCAAAATTAAAAGAAGACGCATTAGATGTTACATTGCCCAGTCGTGGAAAAGGCATTGGCGGGCTGCATCCAGTAACACAAACGCTCCAACGCATTGAATCTTTGTTTCATTCAATAGGTTTTGATGTTGCTTCAGGTCCCGAGATTGAAACTGATTTTTATAATTTTACAGCATTAAATATTCCCGATAACCATCCTGCACGTGCGATGCACGATACATTTTATATTGATAACGGTGATTTACTGCGTACGCATACTTCACCTGTACAAATTCATTATATGCAAAATAATGAACCACCTATAAAGTTGATTGCGCCGGGACGTGTTTATCGATGCGATTCCGATGTGACGCATACACCGATGTTTCATCAGGTAGAAGGTTTGTGGATTGATGAGAATGCAAATTTTGCAGCACTGAAGGGCGTATTAGCTGATTTTATGGCGCATTTCTTTGAAAGAGATGACTTATCGGTTCGTTTTCGTCCTTCCTTTTTTCCATTTACCGAACCTTCTGCCGAAATGGATATTGGCTGTGTAATGTGTAATGGAAAAGGGTGTCGTGTTTGTAGTCATACCGGTTGGTTGGAAGTGCTTGGTTGCGGTATGGTGCATCCGAATGTTTTAAAGCATGTGAAAATTGACAGTGAACAATATATTGGTTTTGCTTTTGGCATGGGTGTCGAGCGATTGACGATGCTGCGATATGGTGTAAACGATTTGAGACTGTTTTTTGAAAATGATTTACGTTTTTTGAAACAATTTAATTAATTCTAATAATATTACCATTGTAGTTAATAGCAATCGCTCATGAAATTCTCTGAAAACTGGTTAAGAACTTTTGTCGATCCGCCTTACTCAAGTGATGAACTCGCACATGCTTTAACCATGGCTGGCCTGGAAGTTGAGGCTGTAGAACCAGTTGCATCTGATTTTGAAAAAGTTGTAGTGGCTGAGGTACTCTCAGTTAAAGCACATCCGTCAGCTGACCGTTTACAAGTTTGTCTTGTTAACATCGGTCAAGAAGGTCAAGAACCGATACAAATTGTATGTGGCGCACCTAATGTGCGTGTGGGTATTAAAGTGCCTTGTGCATTGATTGGCGCACGATTGTCTGATTTTGTGATCAAGCAGGCCAAATTACGTGGTGAACTATCTTGTGGAATGTTATGTTCGTCAAAAGAGTTGGGACTAAGTGAAGTTGCAGATGGCTTATTGTTGCTTCCAGATGATGCACCAGTAGGCGAGGATTTCAGGGATTATTATGCGCTTGATGATCGTCTATTTACACTCAGTTTAACACCAAATCGTGCGGATTGTCTTAGCGTATCAGGTGTGGCGCGAGAGGTTGCGGCCATTACAGCAAGCAATTTTGTACCATTAAGCATTGATTCAATCAATAATGAAATTGACGAAGTCCAGGACGTACAAATTATTGCACCTGAAGCTTGCCCGCTTTATTGTGGCCGGATAGTCCGTAGTGTTAATCTAAATGTAGCCACACCATTATGGATGGTGCAGCGTTTGGAACGAAGTGGCTTGCGATCAATTAATGCTATCGTTGATATAACAAATTATGTCATGCTTGAGACGGGGCAGCCTCTACATGCTTTTGATTTAGGTAAGTTAACTGGTGCTATTCAAATAAGGTATGCTCAGCCGAATGAACGTATACAATTGCTCAATGGCAGTCAGATTGACTTGGCACCAGACATGCTACTTATTGCGGATGCTAGTCAGCCGCTGGCATTGGCAGGAATTATGGGTGGTATGGATAGTGGTGTTACAGAAGGCACGACTGATATTTTCCTGGAAAGCGCTTTTTTTAGTCCAGATGTAATAAGTGGGAAATCATTCGTACTGGGGTTCAGTTCCGATTCAGCACATCGTTTTGAACGTGGAGTAGATTATGCGGCAACACGTGACGTATTAGAGCGGACAACGCAGTTAGTTCAGATGATCTGCGGTGGCAATGTGGGACCAGTTACTGAAGTGAAATATGTGTTACCAGAACGTGCCGCTGTAATGGTGCGTGCTGAGCGCGTACAACGTGTATTGGGTGTTAGTATTGAGCAAATAAAAATTAATGAGTTTTTTCAACGCTTGCAGTTTGAATTTTCAGTAGATGAAAATATGTTCAGTGTTACGCCGCCAAGCTATCGATTTGATTTGGAGATTGAAGAAGACTTTATTGAAGAGATTGCGCGATTACATGGTTATGACTGTATTCCAAGTAATGCGCCAAGTGCAGACCTTATAATGTTGGAAGCATCAGAGACTAATCGTTCTGTTACACAAATTAAGCAAACCTTGGTTAATCGGGATTATCAGGAAGTTATTAATTACGCATTTGTAGATGCTGCATGGGAAACAGATTTTATTAAAAATAAAGATCCGATTTCGTTGAAAAATCCAATCGCCAGCCAAATGAACGTGATGCGTAGTAGTTTAATTGGCGGATTGATTGCAAATTTGCGATTTAATTTGAATCGTAAGCAGACACGGGTTCGCTTATTTGAAATGGGTTGTTGTTTTGAACGTAGTGAAAAAAGTGATTGTAAACAAGTAGAAAAACTGGCCGGACTTTGTTATGGGGATGCTGTTGTTGAGCAGTGGGGAGAGTCTTCACGAGATGTTGATTTTTATGATGTAAAAGCAGATATTGAAGCTTTATTTTGGCCTCAGGCTATTCATTTTATTGTTTTTGAATATCCTGCTCTTCATCCAGGGAGGTCTGCGCAGATTTGTATTGAGGACAGGAAAATCGGATGGTTAGGCGAGTTGCATCCACATTGGCAAAAACAATATGATTTGCCTAGAAACACGATACTGTTTGAACTTCTTCATGATGAATTAGTATCTAAGCATTTACCAGTTATCAAAGAAGTTTCAAAATTTCCGCCAGTACGACGTGATATTGCAATAGTTGTAAATAATGAAGTGAGTGTTGACTCACTTTTGACCTGTATGTTTGACGAAAAAAATAGCATAATTTCAGATATTGTTTTATTTGATATCTATCGCGGCAAGAGTATGGAAAATAACAAAAAAAGTCTTGCATTCAGAGTATTGTTGCAAGATACTAATAAAACTTTAACTGATGAAGAAGCTGACATTGCTATAGTGGGTTTGATTAAAGTTTTGGAGAAGAAATTTGATGCAACACTACGTAATTGATGTGATGTCAATTATTTTTGCGCAATCGATGTAACCATAATTTTGTTATCTATTGTGAAGAGCTTAGTCAATTTAACTAAAAGATGCTTGATTCAATTGGTTTAATAAATAATTTGATTTTAGAGTGGAGTAAAGTATGGCATTAACGAAAGCTGAGTTAGCAGATTTGTTGTTTGAAAATGTAGGATTAAATAAGCGCGAAGCTAAGGATATGGTTGAATCATTTTATGAAGAAGTGCGTTCAGCATTGCAAAATGGTGAAGGTGTCAAGCTCTCCGGTTTTGGTAACTTTCAATTGCGCTCCAAACCACAGCGCCCAGGTAGAAACCCTAAAACTGGTGAAGAAATACCGATTACTGCGCGACGAGTTGTCACCTTTCATGCCAGTCAGAAATTAAAAACAATGGTTGAAAAAAGCTATCATGGAAAACAAAAAGCCAAGTGATACTTTTCCACCAATACCAGCAAAGCGTTATTTTACAATTGGTGAAGTAGGTGTTTTGTGTGGTGTAAAACCGCATGTCTTGCGGTATTGGGAGCAGGAATTTTCACAATTGAAACCTGTGAAACGTCGTGGAAATCGTCGTTACTACCAACATCAAGAAGTATTATTGATCCGTCGTATTCGAGAGTTACTCTATGAACAAGGTTTTACGATTAGTGGTGCCCGGAATCGACTGGGTCAGAGTGGGGCAAGATCGAGATTAGATTCTGTGGAAGTACCTGCAGCCGCGCCTCATCATCCAGTTTATGATGTAAATTACGTTAGGGGTGAAATAAAGAGTGTGATGTCGTTACTTCTTTCCTGAAGATGATGTTTAGTCCTGTGCAATAAAAGCTATTGTGAGTCTATACAATAGTTCCTAATTAACAGTAACTTGTATTTTGTTTGGCTAGGTGTGAATTGTGTCTACTGTAGTAACAGATGCAAGTCTTACTTGAATCCTGCAGTTTATTG
>JAHZIU010000319.1 GCA_022601315.1 Betaproteobacteria bacterium | reverse complement strand
AGCTAAATACTTTTAGTGGTTTCCGGCTCAAAAGCCACTTTGACAGAATACCCAAGTACACGGGCATAATCTTCAACCGTTGCCAGTCGCGGCGAAATAGCAGAACTGATATTTTCCAACCGGGAGATATTGCTTTTCTTGGTACCCAGTAATTCAGCCATTTGCTCCTGCGTAAGTCCTGCTTTTTTGCGCATAGTGATCATTTGCCGTTTCATCTCAAAGGCTGCGGATAGTGCATCATACTCGGCTTTGACATCCGGGTTTTTCAGCGCTTTCTTACGAAACCGCTCAATTGTTGGTCGCTTATTCATTGGATTGCACCTCCTTCATGCGTTTACGCACAAAAATAATATCGGCTAATTTAAAGCTATTTTACGGCTATCTTAATTCTTTATCTGGTAGCCGATAACTGGTGCTACGTCCACCCCCGGGATTTTGAATAAACACACCATGCGCCTTTAAACCCTGAATATCCCGTAGCGCCGTATCATTCGAACACTTGGCTAGTTTGGCATATTTGGATGTATTCATATAACCCTTAAAATCATCTTCCAACATGCGGTTAATGATATGGCGCTGACGCTCATTAACCGGGTTTCGATTGATCTTGTCCCATAGCCGGGCTTTAAAGAGAACATTGCCAAGCGTTATCTCAGCATTGGCTATTGCCCGCCCGAGGCAATCCAAGAACCATTCCAACCACCCTGTAATTTCCGGTGAACTGCGTTGCTGTAGTTCTAGCTGATTGTAATAATCCCTACGCTCAGATTCAATTTGACTGGACAGGCTGTAAAAACGATCCGATGTATTATCAGCACGTGCTAATGCCATATCGCCAATTACTCTGGCAATACGACCATTGCCGTCTTCAAAAGGATGAATGGTTACGAACCAAAGATGGGCAATGCCAGCCTTGAGCACCGGATCAATATCATTCTGTTTTTCAAACCATCGAAGAAAAACCTTCATTTCAGTGTTTAGCCTGTTGGCATCAGGCGCTTCAAAGTGAACTTTCTCCAGCCCTATCGGCCCTGAGACGACTTGCATAGGGCCAGCATCACTTTTCCGCCAACCACCAACCGTAATGCGGTGCATACCACTGCGCCCGGCTGGAAACAAAGCGGCATGCCAATCAAAAAGACGCGCTTTGGTCAATGGTTTTGAAAACATCTGTGTAGCATCAAGCATCATTTCAACAATGCCCTCAACGTCTCGGCTGGCTGGTACAAGTCCGGCAACATCAATTCCTAATCGACGTGCAATAGATGAGCGCACCTCTTCAGGGTTTAGATTTTCTCCCTCGATAGCAGAGGATTTTACAACGTCATTGGTTAGCGTACCGAGGCTTGCTTCTTGCTTTAATTCAAAACCCAGTCCTTCCATTCTGCCCAACAAACGCCCTTGACGATGGCGTAAATGAATTAACTTGGCAGTAAGTGCTTCGGCATCCCAAGTAAAGTCCGGCCAGTTCTGATGTTCATGTATCCACATATTAATCACCGCATTATTTAAGGTGATAATAACGGTTATTCACTGCAACAGCAAGACAAATCAGCGCATATTATGCGGCGAATAATCCATCTATTCACCGCATAATTTTCTCTTAGCAATTCCAGAAAATGTGAATTTCTTCATGCCCGGATTCAAGAGAATATCGCCGCTCATCTCCATATCCCGGCCCATACATTCATGGTCAATATAGTGCTCGAGATGCTTTGGTATGTCTCCGGTTTCTTCCGTTAATTCCTGCGCATAATCTGCAATTGTGCTATAGCAGCCACAGTAATTGTCTTCTGCCATGCTTCGTGCTTCGTCCAGATCAGCAAAGTGATTGAGTAATTCCCCTGCAAAATCTGGGAATTCCTCAATAAAACAGGCAATCTCATGTACTGTTTCAATCCCTTCATATTCTCCCAATTGATAACCACAAAAACCTTCATAATCATGAATCGCGTGTTCGCCTGAATTTTCAACAGGGCTTTTAGCGAGCATGGTTTTGACCTGCTCCCAAATATCATCAATATTGCTACAGGCATCAATCCATACGCCGTGCAAATATCCGACGTTATAGGCGGCTAAATCGGCTACATAAATTCTGATTTCATTACTCATTGCTTTTTCCTCTTTCTCTAAGGGTTAAAAAAACAACCCCCGCTGGGGTTGAAAACCCCAGAAGAAGAGCGAGCAAAGCGAGCGAAAACACAGGTTCTGGCGGAGCCAAGTCAGGGGAAACCACCCGGTCTACACAAGCGAAGCGCGGAAGATCGGGGGATGACTTGGTGGAGACAGGTTCCGTGTTAAATTGATTAATCCCCAGCGGGGGGAACAAAACACAAGTGAACCGATTCCGGTTCACAACAAACTAGACGGGGCGTTGCGGGGTGTCCCCGCAGATGGGGGTGACGAAAAACGCAGCTACGGCTGCGATTGAAGCAGGGGGGAAGGCTTTCCCCCTTTTTAAATTATAAATTGATAAAAAGAGTAGTACTGTCAATGGGAAATAAACACCATGTGCTAAATACGTGCTTCTTCCTGTGATTGCCACGGATTGATTTTACGAATTTTATTGCCAAGTGCGGTTTTAGCCTTATCAAGCTCATAGGCCTTTTGTAGATTTAACCACAGCTCCGGGCCAGTGCCGAAGAACCGTCCCAACCGCAGGGCTGTATCTGCTGTCAAATCACGTTTGCCGCGAATAAGCTGCGAGATACGATTCGGCGGCACATCAATTTGACGCGAAAGCTCTGTTCGCGTCATTCCAATTTCTTCCAACTCGTCAGCGAGAAACTCGCCGGGGTGAATAGGTTCTCTAGCCATGATCTGTTACCTTTCTAAATATTACTTAATGATAATCCACGATTTCCACATCGTCCGCACCTTCGTCCCATGTAAAGCACACGCGCCATTGTTGATTGATACGAATGCTGCATTGTCCCATCCGATCCCCGGATAAGCGTTCAAAACGGTTGCTGGGTAAAGCAACCAGCGCTTCAAGCGTATCGGCAGCGTCCAGTATTCTAAGGCGTTTTTCTGCTTGGCGCTTAAAGCCGGAAAATGCAGCAACATGCTGACCGTCAAAGAAGCGTTCTGTTTTTCGGCATTTAAAGCTCTTTATCATTCTTAACCCTAACACAATTGACGTATAACGTCAATCGTCAAAAATAAAGCATCTAGGGATATAATCTAAAACTCGGAATACGCTGCTTCACTTCTCTCTTCGTTTGCGATTACTTAGTACTGAATTAGCATGACGTGTAAATATAGCAGGTATTTTATCCGTAAGAATGTTTCCTAACCAAAGAGGATCATTAGTGTCAGTAAGTAGATATGGGTCAGCAGCATCTAGGATTACAATCATCAAACTCCATTGACGCTTGGGAATAGCAGACGAGAAAGCAGAAAAAAGCATCCGAATATTAGTTTCTCGGCGGTGATGTTCGAGTGCAACAAGGGCTGCAAGCCTTACTTCACTGAAATTCTCGTGGTCTGTTAGATGGCCGAGTGCATCTGTAATCTCAGGGACGGGCATCCAGCTAGCCAATTCTATAGTTACTTTACGTTCGGATGAGTTCGATCCATTCAAATGCTTAATGATATGACATGAAACGTTTCTTGGATCAATCTTCCGCAACGATTGTCCAGCAACACGACTAAAGGATTCACGTTGTACTATAATCGCCAAATTAATAAGCTTCTCTGTTGCAAATTCAGGCACGTTACGAACGAGGAGATAGCAGAGTTCCCGTTCTAAATTAGGATAATTTTGAATTGCTTGTTCAATAGCTTCCACAGCTCTTGTTACGTTGAATTTTGCCAAACCTTCAATAGCCCTAAGCTGCTGCGTCGGCGATATTGAGTCAGCCGTAAAAGCAACGTCAAGGATTTTTTCGCGTAAATTTGGTTCATTTGCCTCCGCGGCAATATCGTATAAGGAGTCATGGAAAAGATGCACAGGTTGTTGACAATAATTGACGGCGGCATCAATGCTTTTTTGTCTGCTTACTCGGCTTTCATATAAAGCACGTATTATTTGATCTTCATGTTCTATAGATTGATTAATGTCTTGCATTTTTAATAACTCTGCAACCAGCTCGAAACCATGTGTCCCCATTTTGAGCAATGCATTAAGCCCCCAAGTCGAATTCGATTCTGTGCGCGCCAAGCGCTTCGCAAGCCCCATAAATTCATCTGAAGAATCTCCAAGTTCTTCAAGCGCGATACATGCATAGCTTGCAACCCGTCCCTCCAAGTCTGCTTGTGTTAGAATCGAACGAATAGCAGGGATAAAATCTGCATCATTACTAAGCCACGCAGTAATCAATGCATTTAGTAACTTAACTTCTGACGAAGTGGAATTCTGAAGTATTTGTAGTGCTGGTTTGGTTAGTTTCTTTGGTATCCGGCCACGATGACTTCGAAACTTTACAAGCTCTTTCGGAACATTGACAATGCCACTGTGATTTAATACTTCAAGCAAAACAGTGTCATTTCCAATTGCGGCAAGAGCAGTTATCGCTTGATAAAATTCCAAGTATTGTTCTGATTTTCCATTTTCATCATACGTAACAGGACGAGAGGCTATCTCAGCAAGCTTATTGGCGATGTTGTCATCAGGATGAACGAATGCCCAATTTAACCCACCATGACGTACCCAGTAGTGTTCACTGTCAGGTTCTTGTTTGATTAAGGTGATAATGGCATCACCACCCATGAGAATCAGTACACGACGCGCATTTTCGCGAATGCTGTCAAGTGTTCTACTGTTTGTGTTAAGTCGACTACACGCAACATCAGCAATCATTCCTTCCAGCTTTCCACCGGCCTTAGCTTCAAGTGTTGCTAAAAGGTCTGGATTTGTAATTCGTCCAAGAAAATCCAAAGATCGGCTAAGCCAATATGGCTCATCTTTTGTATCAGCATTTAAATGTTTTTGTAATTCTTCTTCGAGCGAATGTAAAACAAATTCCAGCATTGCAACATCAATCTCATCTGGTCGTTCACTGAACAAATCTTCTATTCGTCGGTGTCCGCGAGATTCATTACTTGCAAGTTCAAGAATACGTTGCCGTGTCAACTCAGGTTGAGCACGCAGAAGAACTGGAAGCCATAGATTACGGAAAAATAACTCTCAGATTCTTGTACTTCTGTGAGTCTGTTGATAGCAGTCAACGGATCAAGGACTGACAACGTGGCAAGCGCCGACATACTCGAAGAATCAGTTGAAGACGATAGATGCCTAATCACAAAGTCCGTCTTCTCATAATCGAAAAAACGAGCAATACAATGAATGAGGCTACGTGACTTACTCGCAGGAGTCTTTTCCATTAATACATCACGTGTTTCTTTCCAAATTGGGAATGCTTCGATATGTTCGAGTACATTAAGCTGGTATCCAAGTTCCGAAACCGGTTCTGCATTCGCGTCAGCCCTAATGATACGATGATGGAGCCAATCTGGATTTAGTGCTATTGCCGCGCGTAACGCAGCAAAACAATCTTGATAATCTCTGTGGCTATCATTGGCTGTTTTGGTCTCAAACGCTTTATAGCATTGTTGATGAATTTCCCACAAACGATCAAGGCGACTAGCGTCAGGTGCAACCTTCAGTATTGCAATAGCAACTTTTTGCCAACTCCAGCAGGGATTTTTCAACAATGAATCTATAGGGTTCTCCAAATCAACACTTTTTTGATGCGCAAGATTAGCAAAGGCCTTACCGATCAGACTAATACGATAATCATCATTGGAATCAGCAATAATTGAGTGCAGCCGATAAAGAAGAATAGTAACAGCCCGTTGACCAAGGGTTGGCAATAGACGGGTATAAAAATTTTCTCCATAACTTCCAAAATCTCGGCTACCCTCAAGTTGTACAATAAGCTGGTCAAGTGTTTCTAAATTCTGCTCAGCCTCCGCCAAAAGCCAAAACGTATCCATCGTCACATAATTAAGGCGTCTGCGAATGTGTCGGTTTTCATCGTTCTTGCCAATGAGGAAAACCCCAAGATCTGCAACTGGCAATTTTTTGCTTTGGAACTGATACACAAGTGATTTAGCTACAACCCAATTTAGCAACCGATCATGGGCAAATGCGACCTCGCCATTATCAAGACAATGCAGCCACCCAGCGGCATCTAGACGTTCAAGCGCTAAACCGTCTAAGCCAACATGGCTCCAAATGGATCGGGGTAGTGGATACGGTTTTCCTTGGTAAAAATAATCAGCAAGCGCGGTAACAATACCCTCATCCCCAGATCGGCCTTTTTCAATGATCCTCAACCAAAATTTTTCAAAGATTTCATACTCACTATGCAGCGCATTCTGTATGGAATTGTAGGGAAGCTTAAGAAAAATACTTGCAAGAATTGGGCTGCACAAAAGTTTCCCCAAATCTCTCGGGAGATCAGACCACCTTTGACCGTTTATCTTCAATAACGTATCGAGCTCGTCAACCGAAAAATTATTGATCCTATGTACATGAGCATTCTCATTATCATTTAGTTGAAGCGATCGCCCTACTGAATAAGGAACGGTCAAAATCAAGCGCATGTTCCAGCTAACCCAATCCTGGGATAATAGATTACGAGCTAGACCAATATCTTGAACATCGTCAACAGCAACAATTGCTTTTATTGCAGTGTCAGGCATAAGTTCGCATAGGAAATTCGATACAGCACCAAGAGTTAAATCAGAAGTTTCGCCAAGCCCTGTTTGCCATAGATCGCGGGCTATGCGAAACAACACCTCTTCGATAGTATTAGCGGAAAATACAAGGGTGAAAATTTTGCGAGCTTTGGCATACTCTTCCAATAACCTAGCAAGTTGCCATGACTTGCCAGAGCCGCTTTCCCCAGTAATCAGCAGTACCGACTTGTCCTCAGGCCATTCGGGTATGCTACGCACATCCTGTTTAGAATTGTATTTGATATTAGCAAGCCGATGACGGGTCAGTTCGCTCATGGTCTCAGAAAGTGTTGTGATCCTACCGAGCCGTTCTGGACTAAGACCGACACGGCGAAACAAAGATACAATCTTAGCTCTATCAAGATTCGTTGCTCCCTTGCTCAGTTCCCCCAACAGCACCCCAACCAAATGTTCCCGCATTTCACGTTCTTCGCCTAGGTTAGGACTGAGAAGTCGAAAAAACTTTTCGATCTCTGTGATACTGGTAACAGCATCGAAACTAAACTCCATCTCAAAATTGGATAATAGATGGAAAACGATGGCACATTCTTTAGTCTTAGTATCTGATGGTAGTTTACAATTTCGCGTATCTACAATGAGGCGATCAAAGTACTCACAATTACAATCAGTGAGATCATCAAGTTTCTCAACCGATTTTATTTCAGCGAGAAAATCATAGAAGGAATTCAACCTACCAGCGCGACCATCTGTTACGAAGCGGTAGAGAGCCTTCTTCGGTAATGATGACGGAACTGCTGCCCGAAGATCGCGAAGAATGGATATAATGTTTGAAACAGACCAAGTCCCGTTTTTTCTGGTCTTGTATTGTTCTACTAGAAAAATACCGGATGCTTCCAGACTCGCATCCCCACCATAATGAGGTTCAAGTACAATACGAGCGTTCTTAATTTCTTGACCGTTTAATTCTCTTGATAGAGTAACGCTCGCCAACCAACGAATATGTTGAATAATTTGGTAAAGAAAACCATTAATTGCAGCGGGGCCACCAGCTTGTGTCATTTCAGCTTTTCTTCTAAATTTTTTCGTAATTATTGATCTCTGACCGCCTAGAGCCTTATTAAAAATATAATGCTTGGAGAGTGCCTAAGTCATTTCACGAGCGATAAAACAACGATACGTTTTAGTGGTGCATTATGGCTCAATGCCGAATGCGCCACAAGCCGGGGGTATGCAACAGGGGCGCGCAGCGGGCTCCTTTGCCAAGATGCGTTGGGCTAGAAAATGGTACATTTTGTAGTACAACGCACATCTTGCGTGTAACGGGAAGCGATGTAGGACAGTAAGCGTTGTGTCGTACAAAATGGATTGAGGCATCAATCAATGCTTCGGGGATTTTTCGATGCGGGTACGAAGTGCGGTTTCAAAATCGCTCAGCTTGTCCTGGTCGGTTAGTCTCTTGACATAATCATCGCAGCACGACAAGTCCCGTATCATTTCACCGTACATTTTCATATAGGCGCGATAGTGTTTCGCTTTTTCGGTTTTATCCGGCATTGACGATCAGCCTTTCCTCGGTGTTAGTAGATTGTGAAAGTGCGCGGTAAATTGTGCGCGGAGAAACATCGAATTGATTTGCGATTTGTGCAGGGGTTATATCAGGTTTGTCTTGTAACAGATTTTGCGCATGGGTAATTTGGATATGCGACAATTTTCTTGGCCTGCCAATATGAACACCGCGCTTTCGGGCCGCTTCCATTCCAGCCTTGGTACGTTCCCGAATGAGGTTACGTTCCAGTTCTGAAAACGCATGACGTATCTGGTACATGCATTTTCCCATGGCGGTACTGGTATCAATATTTTCTGTTAAGCATCGGAACGCAACATCGCGGTTTTCAAATACTTCCAGAATATCCAGCGCGTTTTTGAGTGAACGAAAGGCGCGATCCATTTTCCAGACCACAAAAACATCGCCAGCCTGCAAACTGGATAAAGCCTGCTCAAAACCGGGCCGCCGCTTGGCAGTGGCCGATACGCCGTGATCTTCAAAAATGGCGCTGCATCCGGCCAGTTTTAAAGCATTGAGTTGAAAATCGAGATGTTGGTCTTCTGTTGAGACACGGGCGTAACCGATAACGCGGCCAGAATTTTCCATTGTATGATTGCGCTCTTTTTCCATTTCAATCCTTTTGCGATAGACAAAAAGGAACCCTTCTGACTTACCTTCATAAGCACCTCTGTTCAACTAAAAAATGTAAAAACCACTGTAAATAACACCCTGAAATCGGCTGTTTTTCTCCCTAAGATGAATATGTGAATTGTGACAAAATAGCTCCCCTTTGTCACAATTCAAGATACTGAAAAACATAGTTTTTCTAGGTATTTTGGTTATGATTTTCGGTGGCAAGGTTGCGTTAGCGCAAAACACATTGCCATCTGTAAAGAATGATTACATTCCTTGCGATGTGCAGCCTTGTGTCACAATCGCCGGTAGTGAGTGGTCTGAGAAAAATCCAAATGGTGTAGCAGTTGCAGTGCGTATGGGTGTAAAACCCGCCGTTACCGATGCCGAAATCAAAATGGTGCTTACCCACGACCTTAAGAAACATGGCGTAAATAACATCAAATTCTTTTACGAACAAAATGACGCACCAGCATCAGGCATATTTCTTCACGTTCGTGATGGATTGGAAGGGCCGTTCCTTATTGATACAGTGCGCGAACAAATTCCATTCATAGCTAGACGAGCACTGAATACTAACCCGTTATTTAGGGTGGATTAAGACCGCAAATTCATAAAATCGTTTCTGGCTGCACTTTTATCGTCTTGTAATAAAGCATCCTGATTTTCGTCGTCTACAACTTTGACCATGTCTTGTGTAGCTTCGTCGGTCGCAGCTCGGACAGCCAACATCATTTCTTCGCTGCGACCACGTTCTTTCATTTCATCAAGGATTTTCTCCCGGCGTTGCGGGCTGGTGTTATCGTCTTCCAGTTCCGCAACAGCAGCTTTTGCATTATTCAGGTGATATTGCTTCTGCGCCCATTCTGCGTAGTCGCCATATTTCGGATCATTTTTGTATTTATCCTTAATCGTACCGTCAGGATTGAGCATTTCGTTGATAAGATGCGGTTCAAGCCGTTTGCGGTAAGTGTTAATATCTTCACCGGGTTCCTGCTGCGGAATATTGTCTGCGTCCAAAATGTTGATCGCCAGTTTTTCCCGCCAAGCATCGCCATCACGTTTTTGGAATGATTTTTCCAGCGCTTTAAGCGAGCCTTCATCTGCTCGATATTAGTGCGGACTTGCTCAACTAGCTCGATTAATTGTGCCGTCCGGCGCTCTTTAGCCTAAGGGCGGGACGTTCTGAGTTGCACCTTTAAGTCCAGCTGCGAAACCAACATGACCAGAGCGGGTAACAATGATATTAGCTGCGTTACCAGAAGCAACGTTTCCAGCAAATAAAACATTATTTGGAAATCCCACAGGCTGTTCATTCTCTTTAATAATCGCCTTTAATTGCCCTGGCAAGCCTGTCCAAACAGCATTGGTGTTATTTTCTGTTGAATTAATACTAGTATCAGCAGCACCTGAAAAAGCTATATGCCCAGAAGGTCCAATGGTCGCATTTCTACCTTCAATATTCCAATAGACGAATTCTTCCGGAGAATCGGCGGCTGGTTGACCTGTTTCAGCGATAACTACAATTTCTCCCCATGACTGCACAGCAAACGTTATTAACCCAACACAAATAATTGGTTTTAGTAGAAGTTTCATTAGGCTCACTTTGTAATTTATATTGTTGATCGAATTCACTTCTTCTTATTTACAAAGCAAGTTAGCAAAATGAGTAACTCAAGTAAAGAGTTGTTCTGCTAATCGACTTTAAAGGTAATGTTTGGTTTGCGAATGGTTTTCATTTTCTTACTCCTCCATAAATTAGATCACTGACTTTAATTTTAATTAACATAAGTATTACAATCCTATAATAAGTTAAGAGAAAAGAAACCACCCATTTGGGTGATACAGCGTTTCTCTTCTCTTGCGATTAATTTACTGTTTTTGAATGAGAAGCGGGTTTGCAAAAGATAGTCAGTATGGGTCTGGCATTCTTCTTCAGCGGAGTTTTTTCGATTGTAGGTGTGTTGGAAGCGGTGTTTCCGCTTCAACAGTAATGACTAAGGATTGTGACATTTTGTTGGTACTGTTTCTTTCTATGCCATTGCCGGATCATACCTGAGAATCCAATGTTATCGAATTATCATCGGTGGGGTTCATTTGTGTACATGTTGGTCTGCACGACTTTGAGAATAAGAATACGGTGATTGCACTGCGTGATAGGTTAAAGGCGACTAATCGCCTATGATGGAGCAAGCTAAACGATTCCTGGAGGTTCATGCCACTGTGAGTAATCTATTCAACTTTGGTCGTTATCAGGTATCTGCTAGTGATTATCGGAATTTAAGACAAGGTGCTTTTGCGTCTTGGAAAATATAACGGTAGCTTAAATTCTGAAATTATAGTGTTTCGTTCGTGCCGAAAAGTTAACTTAGAAATACCTTCTGCTGTGTTTGATCCAATTGCTGAAGGTTTTTTCTGGTTATGACATAGCATCATCAACGGCAATCATCAATATAGGCTTAATTTGAAATTACACGTAGTATCTTATTGATTGATTGAAGAATTAGTCTGTGAAATGATATAAAATTGAGAAATAATGTTGATATTCAAAAAAACAAACTAAACCACTACCGACTCAAGTCGGTAGGTTTGATTCTGGCTAAAGCCGACCATACTTAGTAAGCGTGCTTCGCACGCAGTTTTTTGTTACCGCATGAATGCGGTGGTTTTTACCAATATCGGCCTCTGGCCGATCT
>JAHZIU010000045.1 GCA_022601315.1 Betaproteobacteria bacterium | reverse complement strand
CGCGAGCTGGGCGTTAATTTGAATTTGGTTACGGGTAGTGGCCCTAAGCAACGTATTCTTAAAGAAGACGTGCAAGCGTATGTCAAAGCGGAGTTGTCAAAATCCCAAGTAAGCGATGATGGCGGCGTAGCACTTAACCTATTACCATGGCCACAAGTTGATTTTGCCAAGTTTGGCCCGGTGGAGCTAAAGTCTTTAACACGCATAAAACAAATTGCTGGTGCAAATTTACATCGCAATTGGGTGATGATTCCGCATGTGACTCAATTTGATGAAGCAGATATTACTGAATTAGAAGCTTTAAGGAAGGAATCAAACCTGGCAAATAAAGAAAATAACATTAAGCTCACATTATTAGCGTTTTTGATGAAGGCGATTATTTCATCATTGAAAAAATTCCCGGAATTTAATGCATCATTAGATTCTAATAGTGGTGAAGCTAATCTAATTATTAAGCATTATTACCATCTTGGTTTTGCAGTGGACACGGTTAATGGCTTAGTGGTTCCGGTGATACGCGATGTTGATCAGAAAGGTGTTATGGCTATTGCAGCGGAACTGGGCGCTTTATCTATATCGGCACGAGAAGGCAAACTAAAACCGACAGAAATGCAAGGCGCCAGTTTTACAATATCTAGTTTGGGCGGGGTAGGTGGAACTGCATTTACACCGATTGTTAATGCACCTGAGGTTGCTATTTTGGGTGTTTCTAAAGCCAGTTATAAACCTATTTATCGAGACAACCAATTTGTCCCGCGTTTAATGTTGCCTTTGTCATTATCCTATGATCATCGCGTTATTGATGGCGCATCTGCAGCACGTTTTACCGCACATTTAGCTGAAGTACTAAGTGATATGCGTTTAGCGTTATTATAAATAAGAATGTCGCTGAGAAATAACGTATTCTAATGGTTCATGATAAATTTCCACTTGTTGGTATTTATGGTGGTACATTTGACCCAATTCATTATGGTCATCTGCGTATAGCAGAAGAATTGCTTGATATCGTTAATTTTAGCCAATTTTTTTTTATGCCTGCAGGTGAGCCCCGTTTGCGAAATATCCCCTTTGCTTCAAAGTGCCACCGGAAAACGATGGCACATTTGGCCGTACATGACAACGCCAAATTTTCTATAGATGAGCGAGAAATTAGTCGCTCAGGAGCTACTTCAACGGTTGCGTCACTGCGTGAATATAGACAGGAGTTTGGTGAGAAAACAGCGCTATGTTTTATTATGGGGGTAGACGCTTTTCTGAAATTACAAATGTGGTATTGCTGGCAAGAACTGTTCAGGCTTTGCCATTTTGTGATAGTAGGTCGTCCCGGTAATGTGCAAGTGATGAATAATGAGGCGTTACCAAGTGTATTAAGAAATGAATGTATGTCACGCTGGATAACCAATGCGAGTGAGTTGGAGCATGAATCAGAAGGCTTGGTTTTTGCTGCAAAGACAAGTTTATTAGAAATTTCTTCCACACAAATACGCTCATTAATTGCTTCTAATAGGAGTGTACGATATTTGTTGCCGGGAGCTGTTTATGACTATATTAGAATCAATCATTTATACGATGGAGAAGGATGAATTCAGAAATATTGGTTGATACGATTGTTTCTGCGCTAGAAGATATAAAGGCGCAAGATATTAAAGTTCTAGATGTGACAAAGTTAACCGCGATGTTCGATTTTATAATAATTGCTAGTGCGGATTCGTCACGCCAAACAAAAGCCTTGGCAAATAACGTACAGGAAAAAGTAAAAGCTGCAGGCGGTAGTATTTTTAGTGTTGAGGGTGAAACAACTGGTGAATGGTTGCTTGTTGATGTTGGGGATATTGTTGTGCATATCATGCAACCAACTGTACGAGAATATTACAACTTGGAAGCTTTGTGGGAAAAACAAGAATAATAGACTTAGCAAAAGAACTTTTATGCAATGATGCCAAAAAATAATCTTGGAATATGAAAATCAATATACTGGCTGTTGGTAACAAAATGCCTGATTGGGTAAATTCAGGTTATGCAGCGTATATTAATCGCTTATCTCATGAGATAACGGTAAAGCTCATTGAAATTAAACCTGAGAAACGTAACGGCACTCAACAATTACAACAATTTTTGAATGTTGAAAGTAAGCGCATACGTGCAGCAATACCGGCTGGTGGTCGACTTGTGGCATTGGATGAACGAGGCAAGCAGTGGACAACTATTGAATTTGTCAACGTGATTACTGAATGGATGAGAGAAGGTAATGATGTTACGTTCGTAATTGGCGGTGCGGATGGATTACATCAAGACATTAAGGCGTCAGCAAATGAATTGCTAGCACTTTCAAAGTTAACAATGCCACATGGCTTGGCAAGGGTTGTCTTGGCAGAGCAGTTGTATCGTGTGGTATCAGTAATAAAGAAACATCCTTACCATCGTGTTTGAATGGGAAAAGGCAATAAAATCCATCAAAATCATAGAAATATGGGCCGGAACTAATTTATATCATCATTATAAGATATTGAGGGTAGAGTAAAATTAGTATTAAGATTTTATTCTAATAATTGAGATTGCACCAATATTATGAATTCCCCAGATAATAGTATTTATCTTGCGTCACGCAGCCTGCGTCGGCGAGAATTATTGAAACAAATTGGCGTAAGATATAATATCTTACTCATGCGGGAAACACTAAGTCGCCCTGTTGATGTTGATGAAACACCATTGCCTGATGAGTCTCCTACAGATTACGTATATCGTATTGTAAATACAAAAGCTGAGGAAGGTTGGTCCCGATTGACGCAACGCAGACTGCCTCTGCAGCCAGTTCTGGTGGCTGATACCGTGGTAACGGTTGATGGGCGTATTTTTGGTAAGCCGCATGATGCAACACATGCTGAAGAGATGTTACTGACGCTTTCTGGTAGAACTCATCAAGTAATGACAGCAATCGGTATTGTAGTTAGAGATAAAATAAAAGTTAGATTGTCTACAACAAATGTTCAATTTCGTGAGATAGGTAAACGAGAGATTCGTCATAGTATAGCTAGTGGTGAAATCTTTGATAAAGCTGGTGCCTATGCAATACAGGGAATGGCGGGAGCTTTTATTGTGGAGATTTCTGGTAGTTATAGTGGCGTTATGGGTTTGCCATTATTTGAAACAGCACAATTGCTAGAGGAAGTAGGGGTAGAAGTGTTTTCCTAAGTTATCATGGCCTAGTGATTTACATTTTTATTCTACGTAGCTTATCCAGTGAAAATTTGACCTAGTTATTTTCCATCCGTAATATGTTTTTCTTGATTTCGGTTGTATATTATGAAGCCTGACTTGACTATTTCAATCTCCAAGGGGCGCATGTTCTTGTTATAATCAAATACCTGATTTGAGTGTTCGCCTCTATTTGAGTTCTAAACTATTTCTCTTGAATTATCAAAATAAATTCATATGACTATTTTATGGATGAGAGTTGGTTAGTTCCTTAGCGTAATAAAAATCCATATTTTCTATGAGTAATGAAATTCTTGTAAATATCACACCACAAGAAACCCGGGTTGCCATCTTAGAGCAAGGTGTAACGCAAGAGTTGCATATTGAACGGACTAGTGGTCGAGGAATTGTTGGTAATATTTATAACGGTCGTGTGAGTCGAGTTTTGCCAGGAATGCAATCTGCTTTTGTGGATATTGGTCTGGATCGTGCAGCTTTCTTACATGTTGCTGATATTTTGGAAGTAGATCAGGATAATGAATTCGCCCAACCTATTGAGAAGTTATTGTATGAAGGAAATAGCGTTCTTGTTCAGGTTATCAAGGATGCCATTGGGACAAAAGGTGCACGTTTATCCACCCAGATTAGCCTGGCTGGCCGTATGTTGGTTTATTTGCCACAGGAATCGCACATTGGTATTTCACAGCGGATTGAAGATGATGAAGAGCGAGAGTTGCTACGAGAGAAGCTACTACATGCTCTCCCTGCAGATGAGAAAGGCGGTTATATCATAAGAACAATGGCGGAAGCTGCAGATGAGCATGATTTAAAGACGGACATTGAGTATTTGCATAAACTTTGGCGCGATATTCAGCAAAAATCTTTAACTGTTGCCGCACCTGTTTTACTTTATCAAGATTTAGATCTAAGTCATCGAGTCTTACGTGATTTTATAAATGATGATACAAAACATATTCAAATTGATTCTCGTGAGAATTATCAGAAACTGATAGCATTTGCTGAGAATTACATGACTAATATCGCTGAGCGAATCGATTTATATACTGGAGAGAGGCCATTATTTGATTTATTTAGTGTTGAAGATGAAATAGAAAAATCATTGGCCAAGCGGGTTAATTTAAAATCAGGCGGATATCTTATTATTGACCAGACTGAAGCGCTGACTACTATGGATGTTAATACGGGTGGGTATATAGGCGTGCGTAACTTTGATGATACGATCTATAAGACAAACCTTGAAGCTGCACAGGTTATTGCACGCCAGCTTCGCCTACGAAATTTAGGTGGGATCATTATCATTGATTTCATCGATATGGATACTGAAGAGCATAAAGATTCTGTTTTAACGGAATTTAACAAGGCTTTAATTAAAGATCGTACGCGTATGACTGTAAATGGGTTTACTACGCTAGGATTGGTTGAAATGACGCGGAAACGTACACGCGAAAGCCTTTCACATATTTTATGTGAGTCTTGCCCGACGTGTCAGGGACGAGGAGAAATTAGAACTGCACAAACAATTTGTTACGAGATTCTGCGAGAATTATTGCGTGAATCCCGGCAATTTGATGCAAATGGTTTCCGTATTCTTGCGGCGCAGCAAGTTATTGATTTGTTTCTTGACGAAGAATCTCAAAGCTTAGCCCAACTTGGAGATTTTATTGCAAAGCCAATTAGTCTCCAAGTTGAGGAATCCTATACTCAAGAGCAATATGATGTGATACTTATGTGACAAGTTGCGCTGATAGAGTCGAGTCTGATCGGTTGTGCAATGTACTTTAGAAACCGAGACTTGCTAATAAATCATCGACCTGATCCTGACCACTGACAACATCACTTCGTTTTTCTGGATTAACAACGGGTCCATTCATAAGCCCGTCTTCAGTTCTTTCTAAATTTGTAGGAGGTACATTTGCAAGTAACAATTGTACTAGTTCTTGTTCAAGCGTTTGCACCATATGCGTAACTTTCTTAATAACTTGACCTGTTAAGTCTTGAAAGTCTTGTGCCATCATAATTTCCATTAATTGGGCATTAGTAGCATCTGTTTGACTAGGTACGTTATTAAGGTAAGTTAGTGTTTCAATAAGTAGGGCTTTAAATTTTTCTGTATCAGGTTGTGATTGTTGTGATTCAAGTGCTTCCTTCCACTGTTCTGATAACTCTGTCGCATCTGTTGAGAGCTTTTCCTGGATAGGCATTGCTAATTCAGTAGCATTTAATGTACGTTCTGCTGCTTGCTCTGTCTTACTAGCAACATAGGAAAGTTTGTCCTGAGCTTCTGGCACTTCTGCTGTAATTGATTCTAGACGTTTATCGTAGCCAAGTTCTCGTAAACTATCATGTAAAGTTCGTGTTAAATGTCCAACTTGATCAATTACTTTTTTATTTACTGCTGTTTCTTCTGTCTCGTTAACATTGCTGGAAGTGGATGCCAATGAATCTGATTGATTTAAATCAGTATTTTCTTGCGTAATCTCAAGCATATTCTCTTCAACTGGCATTTCGTCAAGAGTTTCCGTGTCTATACTAGGCTCAAAGTTTTCTGCTTCGTCACCGCTATTACAGGCGGATGTCATTGAATCTGACTGATCCAAATCAGTATTTTCTTGTGTAGTTTCAAGCATACTCTCTTCAACCGGTATTTCGTTAATAGCTTCCATGTCCAGGCTAGGCTCAGAGTCCTCTGCTTCGTCAATGCTATTACTGGCGGATGCCATTGAATCTGGCTGATCCGAATCAGTATTTTCTTGTGTAGTCTCAAGCATATTCTCTTCAGCCGGTATTTCGTTAAGAGCTTCCATGTCCATACTAGGCTCAAAGCTTTCTGCTTCGTCAGCGTTATTACAGGTGGAAGCCACTGAATTTGACTGATCTAAATCAGTATTCTCTTGCGCAACTTCAAGTATATTTTCTTCAACTGGTGTTTCGATAAGTGGACTCGTATTCATATTAGGCTCACAGATTTGTTGTAAACAGAGTGTCAATAATCACTGTTTTAAGCAGATTCTTTGTTTTTCATATTTTGAAAAATTTTATTCAACTTTTCATCAAGTGTTGCTGCTGTGAAAGGTTTTACGACGTAGCCACTGGCACCAGCCTGGGCAGCGGCTACAATATTCTCTTTCTTAGCCTCGGCCGTTACCATAAGAACTGGAATTGTCTTTAAATTATCGCTCGCACGAATATTCTTCAACATTGTGAGCCCATCCATATTGGGCATATTCCAATCTGAAACAACAAAGTCGAAATTCCCGTCTTGGAGTTTACGTAACCCCGCAGCGCCATCTTCAGCTTCATCAACATTGACAAAACCCAGTTCTTTTAGAAGATTACGTACAATTCTACGCATAGTAGAAAAATCATCCACTACCAAGAATTTCATATTTTTGTCAGGCATTATTTTCTCCGTAATTAAACTTGATTCAGCATTAGATATTGAAATTAATAAGAAACATTGTTGCGTTTTTAATGTTTTCTTTTAGTGCTTAACGGCGTAGAGCCAAGAAAGTTTAAAATTAATTTTGGCGTCTAGTTCTAGCTGTATAAGTGTATGAAGAGTAGACACAAGGTGCATTTTAAATACTGCTCATACATCCTTACGGTCGATATTTCGCTTTAGTTTAGAGAAATCTATTAATCTTAAATATTTTGTTGCAGAGGGCGCTCGTTGATGAAACAGGTTGATAAAAAAAGGAGTGGGATATTTAGTTCATTGATTTTTCTTGCCTAGAATCGAGTTGGGATTAGCCATACTGGGCAGTGGGGACTCGTCAAAAGATTGATGAACGCGCTAATTAATGCCAAGCAAGAAAATAGCTTTCTATGTACGCTGATGGCATTATCTTCTCAGTATTGCTGCAGTGTAATAGTTACTGATACAAATTCACTTGTTGAGAATTTTGTTTTTTATATCGTGGTCGCGCGAATTGTGGTAATCGTATAAAGGACTTGAAATACAATTTTGGTGGAGAAAACCTAAATATTTAAGGTTTCTGGGCTATTGAGCCTGCTTCGGTAAAGGATAGTGAGAGGGCGATGCCCATTGTTGATAAACCTCGTCGTTGTTATGCAACAACGTGAATGGTTCGAAGCTTATTGGGACAAATCAACCCTTTTGATTTTCTCGCTGAAATTCACGTCATTTTTTCCTCCTTAAAAGTTTTAGTGGTAGACCTGAGTTAAATAAAGTATTAGATTGTTTAGCAAGCAAACATTGAAATATTATTTTTGATATGAATTGAAATTTAGTATTGCTTGTTTGAGTATCGGAAGTTTTCCATGAAAGAAATGTTCAGCCCCTGGGATAATAACTACTGGCAAAGATTGCGGAGCTGCCCAGTTAAATATTGTTTTTATGCTCACAATTTCATCATGTTCGCCATGAATAATTAAGGTATTTTTGGTTTGTTCTTGAACGTGTGGGGCATTAATATTATTTACCGATGGGGCAACAAGTATCAAAAACTCAGGTTTAAGTTGTACCGCAGCATGTAATTGGATATTGCCACCAAAAGAAAAACCAGCCAGTAATAATGGCATACGAGGAAGGTGGTTGTTGTATTGACTGCGTATTGCGTTCGTTACGGTAACGGCATCTTCGACTTCGCCAATACCGCTGTCAAATATTCCTTCACTTTCCCCAACACCGCGAAAATTAAATTTTACTGCTATAAATCCTAATTCGAGTAGGCTATGGAATAGCGTATAGATAATTTTATTATCCATTGTTCCACCGTGCAGAGGATGTGGATGGGCAATAATTGCAATACCTATTGGTTCAGATTCCGGTTCAGCTAAAATGGTTTCTAACTTTCCAATGGGACCATCTACAAAAAATTTTTGGATAACGTAATGTTTCAACTGAATACTCTAAAAGTCTTGATGAAAAATTCGAATTAAATATTGCTAGATTCTAAGTCGCTGTACAATCTGCCCATTAATGAGATGCTCATCAATAATTTCATCAATATCCTCCTTGTCAATATAGGTATACCAGATTTCTTCTGGATAAATCACAATTACTGGGCCCTCGTTGCATCGATCTAGACAACCTGCATTATTGATGCGTATTTGATTTTTTCCTGCTAATTTAAGTGATTTAATGCGTTTTTTGGCATAATCACGTAAGTCTTGGGCGCCTATATTGTTACAGCAAGCAGTATTGCCTTCACGTTGATTAACACAAAAGAAGACATGATATTGGTAGTAATTCATTTATCCTTAGAAACAGTTAGTATTGAATAATATGCATAATATTTATTTTTCTATAAATGAAATCGTAGCTTAGG